>CAZPED010000316.1:0-5332 GCA_964585335.1 uncultured Planctomycetaceae bacterium
CGACGTGTGGGAACTGCCGCCCAACGGTCAGGGAATCGCCGCGCTCGAAATGCTCAACCTGATCGAGCCCTACGATGTGCGGAAGCTGGGCCGGGGCAGTGCCGAGTGGTTTCACCTGTTCACCGAGGCCAAGAAACTGGCTTTCGCCGACCGGGCCAAGTTCTACGCCGATCCCGATTTCGCCAGGCTGCCGACGGCCGAACTGATTTCGAAGCCCTATGCCGACAAGCGACGCAAGCTGATCAATCTCGACCTGGCAGCCAAAGAAAGTCCGCCGGGTAACCCGCTGCTCGAGAAAGGGGACACGATTTACCTGACCGTGGTCGACAAGGACCGCAATTGCTGCTCGTTCATCCAGAGCAACTTTGGCAGTTTTGGCTCGTTCGTCGTGCCGGGCGACGTGGGCTTCGTCATTCAAAACCGGGGCCAGCTGTTTGCCCTGGACGACACGCATCTCAACCGGCTGGAGCCCCACAAGCGACCGTTCCACACGATCATTCCGGCCATGGTCAGCAAGGACGGCAAACCCTGGCTGAGCTTTGGCGTCATGGGGGGCGACATGCAGGCCCAGGGACACGTGCAGATCCTGGTCGACCTGATCGACTTCGACATGAACCTGCAAGAGGCGGGCGACGAATCGCGAATTCGCCACGACGGCAGCGCCGACGCCACCGGCGACCCAGCCGAGCCCGACGGCGGCCGGGTGTTCGTCGAGCCGGCCGTGCCGGGCGAGGTCGTGCAGGCTTTGGAGAAAAAAGGGCACCACGTGTTCCGCGGCCGCGGCGTGGGCTTTGGCGGCTACCAGGCGATCATGATCGATGCCAAGCACGGCACGCTCATCGGCGCCACCGAGCCCCGCAAGGACGGCGCCGCCGTGGGCTACTAGACCGCTCGCCGCGGCGAAATCGCGCGGCGTCTGGCGGCCCGGGGACCTGCCGCGGCAGATTAATTTCCGGCAAGCCAGCGGCCGCGGACCCCCGATTTTCGCGAGGTTGGCGGGGGGGATTTGGCCCGCCCCCTTTTGCCTGCCAGGCTCGCTAATTATTCTGGAACCTACCGCCGGCCGGATGTGCCGGGGTGAAGGGTATTTGAATTTCAACTGAGGGACCAAGCGGCCGCGCGTGTTGCACGGCGCGTGCCGCTGCCTAGGGAGAGGAGCAGCGCGTGACGCTCGTGGGTGCACTGCTGGCGGGGTTGGTGTTGGCCGCCAGCCCGACTCCGCCGGATGACGTCGTCTCTTTCCAGCAAGATGGTTCGCGCATGGCCGCCGCCCGAGTAAAAAACTGGGTCAGCGGTTACCGCCAGCCCGGCCCCGCGATTAGCGGCACGGGCACCCTCACGGCCATCGACGGCGACCAGGGCCTGGTCCTGACGGCCGCCCATCTGTTCGAGGAGAAAATCGGCCCGGTGACCGTCGAATTTGCCGACGGGCATCTCTCGGGCGCTCGCATCCTGGCCCTGAACCGGCCGCTCGACGTGGCCGCGCTGTGGATTTACGCACCCAAGGGCATTCGCCCGATTCCGATCGACGAACACGACCCGCCGCTAGGCGAACGCGTGGAAATCTGGGGCTTTGGCCCACGCAAATTCCGCTCGTTCCTGGCCCGGGTGGCCCATCCTATTCCGCTGGCCGACGACGTGCCACACACGCTCGTGGCCGCCCAAGGTGTGCTCGACAACCAGGTGACCATTCCCGGCGATAGCGGCGGGGCGATGATTCGCGAGGGCAAACTCGTGGCTGTCCATTGGGGCTACCGGGGCGCCGAAGACGACCCCCGCCGCTGCGTCCATGCCCTCGGTTGCGATACCGTGCGAGCCTGGCTCGCGACGCAACTGTCCGATTCGCTCTGTGAGCGTTGCCTGGGGCCGACGACGCAAACCTCTGGGCGGCATCGCGATAAGCTCACCAAGCCGCTGGCCGATAGCACTCCCGCGGCGGCCACCGCGGGTGCCGGGCAGTAGCTGCCAGCTTGCAGAATCTCCTTTCGTTGCCGCTAGCAACACGACTGCTATCGCTTTGCGCGCTCGGCGCGGCTCGCGCCAGATTCGCTTAACAAACTGCGCAAAAACGGTCGATTTTAACGATTGTGCTGCGCCAGCGAGTTTGTGGGTTAGGCCCCATGCGTCGACTTTGTCGAGCGTTGCTCTGGATCGCGCAATGCCTTGTGCTTGCGGCGCCGCTGGCTGCGCAGCCGTCGGACAGTTCGCTACCGTCCGACCTGCCCAGCGTGCGGCAAGTTCCCGGGGCGGCAGTGCCCTTCGATCGGCCCCGCGATTCGATCATCGGCGGACGCCCCGGCGCGCAGCGTCCCCGGGTGCCCATCACCACCCGACCCGGCGCGGGTGGGCAGCCGCGGCCCAGCTTGCCCGCTCCTGGCACGCCCAATTCGGCCTGGCGCCCCGCGGCGGTGCCCGATGCCTGGGCCGTTTTGTTCGAAGTCGACGAGGAAGGCCCCGCTGGCGGACTTACCTGGGACGCGGCCGTCGACCGGCTGGTGCGGGCCAACATTTCGCTGCGTGCCAAGGCCCTCGATATTCCCCAGGCCCAGGCCGACGTGCTCACGGCCGGCATGCACGCCAACCCGATCGTGTACTTCGACCGCCAGTTGATCGGCTACAAGCCCTACAACGCGGCCTCGAACCCCGGCGGACCCTCGCAGTACGACTTGAACGTGGCCTACCCGGTCGACCTCAGCCGCAAGCGGCAAGCGCGGATCGACGTAGCCTGCTCGGCCCAGCGCGTGGTCGAAGCCCTCTATCAAGACGCCGTGCGGATCGAGATCGACCACCTGGCCCGCGCGTATGTCGACGTGCTGTCGGCGCAACTGGCCCTGGGCACGATCCAGGATGGCGTCGAGCGGATCGACGTCATCTGGCAGCAGCATGTCCGGGCGCCGCTGGCCGACAAGCGCGAGGAGGAATTGCAGCGCCGGCAGATTCTGCTGCAAAAGCACACGCTGCAACTGGCGGTGACCGACGCCGAGTCGGCACTGCGGGCCGCGCGTCGCAACCTGGGGCTGCTGCTCAGCCTGTCCCCGCAGCAGTCGGCGCGGCTGGAGCTGCGCGGTTCGATTCGCGACAAGGCGCCGCCGCCGCCGCCGCTCGACAAGCTGGTCTCGGCGGCGATGGCCAACCGGCCCGACCTGGCGGCGTTTCGCCTGGGCGTGCGCCGCGCGGGGGCCGACGTGCAATTGGCCAAGGCCAACGCCCTGCCCGACGTGTACCTGCTTTACCAGCCGTTCACGTACCAGGACAATTCGCCGTTCAACGCCCCCAGCTCGCGGTCGTGGGCGGCCGGCGCCACGGTCGTGCTGCCGCTGTTCGACCGCAACCAGGGAAACATCCGCCGCGCTCAGGCCAACGTCGACCAGTCGAAGCTCGAATACGAGGCGCTGGCCGAGCGGGCGCGGGCCGAAGTCGAAGCGGCCTACGAGGAATACCAGTCCACGCTGCAAGGCATCCGGCAAGTGGAGCAAGACCTGGTGCCCGATATCGAAAAGACGCTGGGCGAGAGCCTGAAGAACTTCCGCGCGGGGAAGCTCGATGCCACGAACTATCTCTACTCGCTCCGCGACCTCGACGACCTCGGCCGCCAATACCGCGAACTCCTCGTGCGCCACCGCCGCGCGATGCTCTCGCTGAACTCCGCCGTGGGCGTGAGAGTGCTGCCGTAGGGCGAATTCCTGCAACACTCCTGGTAGGCATTTGCCCCCTCGCTTGCAGAGTGGCCAGGTGTACATCACAATGGGGGCGGCGTGATGGCGGCTGGTTCTCGCGGCGCGGTTGATGGCTCATGCTTGCCAAGCTCCGTACGTTTTCGCTCTTGGGCATCGAGGCGCTGCCCGTGGAAGTCGAAGTCGACGTCTCGGCCGGCGCCCTGCCTAAAACCGTGCTGGTCGGTCTGCCCGAAGCCGCCGTCAAGGAAAGCACCCACCGCGTCGAACGGGCCATGGTCAACTCGGGCTATCTGCGGCCCGACGACCGCATCGTGATCAACCTCGCCCCCGCCGAACTGCCGAAGCAGGCCGCCTCGTTCGACCTGCCGATCACGCTCGGCATTCTGGCCGCCAGCGGGCAGATCTCGTCCGAGCTGTTCGACCGCTACGCCGTCGTGGGCGAGCTCGCGCTCGACGGCACCACCCGCCCCACCCGCGGCGCGCTGTCGATTGCCATGGCCGCTGCCCGGCAGCCGGGCTTGCGCGGGTTGCTGGTGCCCGCCGCCAGCGCGGCCGAGGCCGCCGTGGTCGAAGGGATCGACGTGATCGCCGTGTCGAGCCTGGCCCAGGCCGTGGCGTTTCTCTCCGGACAAATCGAAATCGACCCCACGCCCCCCCGGCTCAACGAGTGGTTCGAGGAGTTCTCGGCCTACGACGTCGATTTTGCCGACGTCCGCGGCCAGGAGCTGGCCAAGCGGGCCATCACGATCGCCGCGGCCGGGGCGAACGATAGCCTTTTGGAAGTCGCGCACGATCCGGTTTTCAGCGGCGGAGCTGACGGCGGCATCGGCATAATTTCAAAAAAAGAAACATTACCTTTGCTAGGTCGCACGTTGAGCATAATTCTGCTAATCTAAGGGTGTCGTCGGTGCTTCCTTTAAACGGGGGGAAGCGCCGATGTGTGAACATCAACCCGAGCCTGACTCAGAACGACGTTTCAACTGGTCTGCGGCGAATAGCGGAATCGCTGCGGACGATGGCGCTCGTGGTACGGGTTGGGGATGTTCACGGAAGCAGGCTGGTTCCGCACCAGCGACAATTCGACGGCCATTGCAACGGCCAACAGCCACCTTGGAACACGTGTGCTGCCTACCACGCCAATGAAGCGGCGCGGTGAGCAGCATCCGTGTTTTTTTTCGTACCTACACAAACCGCGAAGCCCCCTAGGAGGCTGGAAATGAAACGTTCGGAGATTCTGGCCAAGGTCCGCTCGACGGGCCGCAAATGCCCCTGGCACCGCTTGGAATACCTGCTCACAAGCGGGCAATTGCCGGAGCCAATGAAGGACGCCCGCGGGCACCGCATCTTCACAGCAGCCCACCTCGATGGGCTGATCCATTACATCGACAAGCGCCGTCAGGCCGTCGAGACCTACTGAGATCGCGATGGGAAAGGTGCTGCCACAACTCGACGTGACGACGCCCGGGCAACTGTCCGATCGCGCGATCGAGGCGTTGGCGGCACTGTTGATTGCGTTGGAGCAGGACAACGGCGGCTCGGAAGGAGAGCTGCGGAGCACCACGGCCACTCGCGGGCCGCGGCACGGTGGTGCGTCAAATTCGCCCGCGTGAAGGGAGCTATCTATGCGTGACCTGCAAGTGTACGTGGCCATCCAA
>CAZPED010000317.1:0-5331 GCA_964585335.1 uncultured Planctomycetaceae bacterium
CGGCCTGGATTCGCACGCCGATCGACGCGTTTATCTTGGCGAAGCAAAACGAGCACGGTTTGCGGCACTCTGCAGACGCGGATCGGCGTACTTTGCTGCGCCGACTGACATTTGATTTGCACGGTTTGCCGCCGACGCCCGAGGAGGTCGATGCCTTTCTGGCCGACGAGCGCCGGGACGCGTACGAGCAACTGGTCGATCGGCTGCTGGCCTCGCCACGCTACGGCGAGCGTTGGGGGCGTTACTGGCTCGACATCGTTCATTTTGGCGAGTCGCACGGTTACGACAAGGACAAGCCCCGGCCCAATGCCTGGCCCTACCGCGACTACGTCATTGCCAGCCTGAATGCCGACAAGCCGTACGACCGCTTCGTGGCCGAGCAAATCGCCGGCGACGTGCTCTTTCCCGACGATCCGCAGGCCACCGTGGCCACGGGCTTTATCGCCGCCGGCCCCTGGGACTTCGTCGGCCACGTCGAACTACGTGAAGGCACGGCCGATAAGGACATCGCCCGCTCGAACGATCGCGACGACATGGTCGCTAGCGCCATGTCGACTTTCCAGAGCCTGACAGTCCATTGTGCCCGCTGCCACGACCATAAGTTCGACCCGATCCGGCAAGAGGATTACTACGCCCTTCAGGCGGTATTCGCCGGCGTCGACCGCGCCGATCGGCGATACGATGCCGACCCGGCCGTGGCCCGCCAGCGCCGCCAATTGCTGGCACAGCAGCGCGCCGTGCAAGCCGAGCTCGACGGCCTCCAGCGACAGGTCGACCAGGTCACCAGTCCCGAGATTGCCGCGCTCGACGAGCTGCGAAAGGCGGCTCAGGCCGAGCTCAAGGTTTTGCCGGCCGAGGGCCCCAGCAAAACGCTCGGTTACCACAGCGAGATCATGCCCGCGCCCGAGAGCGTCAAATGGGTGCAGGTCGACCTGGGGAGCTCGCGGTCGATCGACCAGATCGTGCTGGTGCCGGCCCACGTTGCCTATGGCGGCCATCCGGGGCCCGGCTTTGGCTTTCCGCCGCGGTTTAAGGTCGAAGTGGCCGATTCGCTCGATTTCAATGACCCGCGACTTGTCGTGGATCACACGGCGGCCGATTTTGCCAATCCTGGTGATGCCCCCTATCGGGTCAACACCGCGGTGCAAGGCCGCTACGTCCGCGTGACCGCCACGCGGCTGTGGAAGCGCACGGATGACTGGATTTTTGCGCTCGCCGAGCTGCTGGTGGGTGCGGGGGCCGAGAATCTCGCCGCTGGCAGGACCGTCACCTCGCTCGACTCGATCGAGGCGTCGCCCAGCTGGTCGATGAAGAACCTGGTCGACGGATTCAGCAGTCTGGCCGGGATCAGTCTCGACGACACGCAACCCAGCGCTCGGCGCGAACGGCTGACCGCAGCCATCAAGGCGGCCGAGGCGCAGCGGCAGCAACTTGTCGAGGCGCGGCTCGACCCGGCGGTTCGTGCAGCCCTGACCGCCGCGCAAACCCGGTCGGCCGAACTGAAGCAATCGCTCGATCGGCTACCCCCTCAGCAAACGGTGTATGCGGCGGCCAGCGAGTTTGCCAATCAGGGTTCGTTCACCGCGGCCCGCCAGCCGCGCGAGGTTCGCTTGCTGGCCCGGGGCGATGTGCGCAGTCCGCAGCAAGTCGTCGCGCCGGCGGGGGTCGCCTGCGTCCAGGGGCCCGACCCTCATTTCGCGCTCGACAACCCCGACGACGAAGGGCAGCGCCGAGCCGCCCTGGCCGCGTGGCTCATCGATCCGCGCAACGCCCTCTTGCGGCGCTCGATCGTCAACCGGGTCTGGCAGTATCACTTTGGGCAGGGACTGGTCGACTCGCCGAACGACTTTGGCCGCATGGGCGCGCAGCCTTCGCACCCCGAGCTGCTCGACTGGCTGGCCGGCTGGTTTGCCGACCACGGTCACTCGCTCAAGGCATTGCACAAGCTAATTGTCACGAGCGCTGTCTATCGGCAGTCATCGGCCAGCCGGGCCGACTACGCCAAGATCGACGCCGGCAACCGTTACCTGTGGCGGATGAATCGCCAGCGGCTCGACGCCGAGTGCGTGCGCGACGCGATGTTGGCCGTCTCGGGCAAGCTGGACCTGACAATGGGCGGCCCGAGCGTGCAGCAGTTCTTCTTCAAGGGCGATCACTCGCCGGTCTACGACTATGCCCGATTCGACGTGGACGATCCGCGCAGCTATCGCCGCAGCGTCTACCGGTTTCTGGTGCGGAGCGTGCCCGACCCGTTCATGGAATGCCTCGACTGCGCCGATCCGTCGATCATGACCCCCAAGCGCAATACGACGCTGACGTCGATCCAGGCGCTGGCGCTGCTGAACAACCCGCTGGCGGTACGGCAGGCCGAGCACTTCGCGGCCCGGCTGCAAACCCTGGCGGCCGACACGCCGGGGCGAATTGATGCCGCTTATCGATGGGCGCTGGGTCGAAATCCCACGGCGCGCGAGCGGGAGGCATTGAGCGGCTTTGCCAACAAGCATGGCCTGGCCAGCGCTTGCCGGCTGATTCTCAACAGCAACGAATTCGTCTTCGTCGATTAACCACCAACCGGCCGCTTGGGCCGGATAGTCCTATGCAACACTTCCAATCGACGCAGCGGCGAGCGACGACGCGGCGCGAGTTTCTTTGGAACCTCGGCGGCGGGCTTGGTGGCATTGCCCTGGCGCAATTGCTCGCCGACGGCGGCCTGCTGGCCCAAGGGGCCGAATCGCGCCCGGCGCCTGCCTCGGGATTGCATCATCCGGCCAAGGCCAAGCGGGTGGTGCAGTTCTTCATGTCCGGCGCGGCCAGCCAGTGCGACACCTTCGACTACAAACCTGAACTCGTCACACTCAACGGCCAGCCGTTCGACCCGGGCGAGAAGGTCGAATTGTTTCAGAGCAACCCGGGCGCGTGCATGGCCAGCCCCTGGGGCTGGAAGCAATATGGCCAGTGCGGCAAGTGGATGAGCGACCTGGTGCCGCACCTGGCCGACTGCGTGGACGACATTGCTTTTCTGCACGCCATGATTTCGAAGTCGAACGTACACGGCCCGGCCACTTTCATGCAGAACACGGGCTTCGTGCTGCCGGGCTTTCCGAGCCTGGGCGCGTGGATGTCCTACGGCCTGGGCAGCCTGACCGACAATCTGCCGACGTTCGTCGTTCTGCCCGACTCTCGCGGGTTTCCGCCGAATGGTCCCGGCAACTGGAGTGCGGGCTTTTTGCCAGCCACCCACCAGGGCACGCTCATCAAGCCGGCCTCGCCCACCCCGATTGCCGACCTGTTTCCGCCCGCCGAGGCCAAGTACCTGTCAGCCGAAGCGGAAGTCGAAGGGCTGGAACTGCTCAAGCAGCTCAATACCGATCACCTGGCCACGCGCGAGGGCGACTCGCGGCTCGATGCCCGTATTGCCTCGTACGAACTGGCGGCCAAGCTGCAAATGAGCGCACCGGCCGTTTGGAACCTGGCCGACGAAACGCCGGCCACCCGGGCGCTGTATGGGCTCGACGACAAGACGACCGAAGACTTCGGCCGCAACTGCCTGATTGCCCGCCGGCTGCTCGAACGGGGCGTGCGGTTCGTACAAGTGTGGAGCGGCGCGGACAACGGCTTTCCGCGGCGCAACTGGGACAGCCACGAAGACATTGCCCGCGACCACGGCGAAATGGGGCGCAGCATGGACCGCCCGGCCGCTGCGCTGATCAAGGACCTCAAGGCCCGTGGCATGCTCGACGACACGATCGTGATTTGGACGACCGAGTTCGGTCGCATGCCGTGCAGCCAAGGCGGAAAGGGGCGCGACCACAATCCGTTTGCCTTTACCTCGTGGTTGGCCGGCGGCGGCATTCGCGGCGGCACGAGCTACGGCCAGAGCGATCAGTGGTCGTACAAGGCGGTCGAGAATCCGACGTATTGCTACGACCTGCATGCCACGGTGCTGCACTTGTTGGGCATCGACCACCAGAAGCTGACTTTCCGGCACAACGGCATCGACCGCCGGCTAACCGACGTTCACGGACACGTGATCCGCGAAATCCTGGCCTGAGCGGCCTGCCCAACGCAAGTGCTTCATGAATCAAACGCCCGCACCGCGCTTCGCGGCCGTACTATCCAGCCAGGCCGACACCCTGGCCGCCGCGCAGCAGGCCTGCCAACAGGCGATCGAACAGCTGGGCGCCGCGCCGCACCTGGCGTTCGTGTTCGCGTCGTTTCACCATCAACCACGGATCGCCGAGCTGGCCGCCACGCTCAAATCGCGGCTGGGAGATGCCAGCCTGCTAGGCTGCACCGGCGAGTCGATCGTGTGCAACCAGCAGGAAATTGAAGGCCAGCCTGCCCTGGCGCTATGGCTGGCTTATCTGCCGGGAGTCGACGTGCGGCCGATGCGCCTCGAGTTCCAGCCGACCCGCGAGGGCGGTTCGTTCTCCGGCTGGCCGGATGACTTGGACACTTCAGCCGCGGCGCCATCCACACTGCTGCTGTTGGGCGAGCCGTTCAGCTTTCCGGCCGACGTGCTGCTACATCGGCTGAACGACGACACCCCCGGGCTGACCGTGCTGGGCGCGATGGCCAGCGGCGGCTGGCAGCCGCAACAAAATCGGCTGCTGCTCGATGACCGGGAGATCGTCAGCGGGGCCGTGGCCGTTTGGCTCAGCGGACCGCTAAGTGTCTCCGCGGTCGTCAGCCAGGGCTGCCGGCCCGTCGGTCGCCCCATGATCGTGACCAAGGCCGAGCGCAACGTGATCCTGGAGTTAGGTGGTCAGCCGGCGCTTGAGCAACTCCAGGCGCTGTATGCAGACTCGCCGGCCGCCGATCAGGCGCTCATGCAGCAGGGCTTGCACGTGGGCCTGGTGATCAATGAGTACCAGGAACGTTTCGATCGCGGCGATTTTCTGATCCGCAACGTCCAGGGCGTCGATTCGCAGCAAGGCGCCGTCGCGATCGGCGACTATGTGCGCGTGGGTCAAACCGTGCAGTTTCACGTGCGCGATGCTGCGACTGCCGACGAAGACCTTGCTGCCCTATTAAACACGGCCCGCGCCGCATCGGCCCCGGCCGCTGGCGCGCTGGTGTTTACCTGCAACGGCCGCGGCACCCGGCTGTTCGATGCGCCGCATCACGACGCGCAAAGCCTGGCACGGCATTTCCCGGGCATTCCCGCCGCGGGGCTGTTCGCCCAGGGCGAGATCGGACCCATCGGCGGCAAGTGCTTCGTACACGGCTTTACCGCCAGCATTGCGCTGTTTGGTCCGCCCCCGGCCTGACGGCCAAGCCGGCAATCTCACCCGGCTAATGGCCGCCGTGCCCGGCCTGGCCGTGCTCGTG
>CAZPED010000318.1:0-5321 GCA_964585335.1 uncultured Planctomycetaceae bacterium
CTAGCTTCCCAAGCTGGATGTCGCGAGTTCGAGTCTCGTCGCCCGCTCTGGTTCTCACTCTTGTCGAAGTCATTTCTTTGATTTCCTCCCGATGGCCGGGAGTGCGGCCGAAGGCGATACTTACCTTTGCTGCCGTTTGCGCAGACTCGCGCCGTGCTCGCGTGCTATCGCGGAAGAGACCACTGCCCTGGCGAGCAATAGCTACCACTCGACGCGCGGCAGGACCGTTACTTGCAACAACTCGATTCGCGCAGGCTCAACGGGGCCAAACCCTCCCGCCGGCGAGGTTTCGAGTAGCGCCTCTCTCGTCACAGTAGCTGGCCGATGCTACGCTCAAGGGCCAGGAATCTGAAAACGCGGCGGCCAGCCAACACTGAACCAAGTGCGACGCGGCGACCCATTGGTGCGCGCGGCGCAAATCCCAATCTCACTACCAAGGTGTCTCGATGACAACGCGAAAGCTCATTCTGCTGATTGGCGTCCTGCTAATGATGTCGAGCGTGCGAGCGACGGCTGACGACAAGCCGGCCGCCGACGCGGTGCTGGGCAAGTATTGGTTTCCCAAGAAAAACGGCCAGTTCGAAATCAAAAAGGCCAACGGCATTTACTCGGGCCGCGTGATTGCCTACGACGATCCCGAGGGGCTCGACAAGAACAACCCCGATCCCAAGCTGGCGGCCCGCAAGTTCGTCGGCATCGAGATGCTGAGCAACTTCCAGTACGACCCGGCGAAGAACCAGTGGTCGGAAGGAACGATCTACGACGGCGATAGCGGCAAGACCTATAGCTGCACGCTCTGGTTCGATAAGGGCAAGCCCGGCGAGCTGCGCGCCCGCGGATACATCGGCATCTCGATCCTGGGCCGGACAGAAGTTTTCCAGCGCGTGACGGCCGCCGACGAAAAAGCGGCCGCGGAAAAAGAACAATAGCCGGGCCCTCTTGCCCGCGCGGCCCACTGGCCCCATTCCGCAAGATTTCGAGCTCGCCGAACGCCGCGATATCCAGATGTAAGAATTTCGGTTTTCCTGGAACCTTGGAAACCCCAGCGGCGTCTAAGGCGTATCAGAACGTCGACACGCAGGGCCGGCCGCGGACCAGGTATTCTCCCCGCGCACTTCCGCCGCGCTGGCTCGGCCGCTCAGGCGAGCCAGGCCGTCCTCGAAGTGCTCGATGCGCCTTTGATCTTTGACAACTGAAATCAAGTCCGTGATGTCGCCCGGACTCTAAACCGACGTGCTCGGCACGGGCCGTCGGCTCGCGCAGGCGAGATAGACGAAAGGCGGTCAGGGCCTTGGCGTTCGTTCGTTGAGGGCTTGTGACAACGAAGCTGGCGGATAAGCGTTGTGGGAACGACAAGCCGCCAGGCAACTGAGAGCGTGAGGCGCCGCCCACCGGCGCAGTGCTGCTCGAAAGATCACGGATTCAACGCGGTTATCGTGAAACGTGCCACCGGCGCAAGCCCCACCCCGTGTCCGGGAAGTTGCCATTCCGCAAGGAGCGGCAACAAGCCGTGTGTGCGACAGAGTCGAAGTGCCTACAGCGAAGTGCCGCAAGGCGTTCGCGCTGCCCGAAAGGGGATCGTCGAGCTGCTTCCCGGAGCAGCGAAGCGATCGAGCGAGGCGAGAGTGTCCGACGGGAGGCTCGAACCGAACCCAGAAGACTCGTTGCACGACAGCCTGCTGTTGGGCGATGGAGACATCAACAACAGGGGTAAAGGTGATGAAGGGTCTAACACGCCCGTGTGCAGACCTTGCCGAGGCCGAACACCTCGCAAGGGCCATCACCAGGCCAGATAGAGCTTGCGCTAAAGCTGGCCCATTTTTCCTTCAGACACGGCGCGGTGGGCCAAATGGCTTACGCGCCGCTCGTGCGCAACGACCGTGCGGAACCTTCGCTGGGGGCAGTGGCTCAACCGCGGCGCGAAGCAACGCCCGCGAACCGACGCATCTTGCCGAGCAAAATGAGGCCCAGGCCGCCCAAAGCCATGAGGCCTTGAACGAGTGTCGCCGGTTCGGGCACGACCGTGGCAATTTGCCAGGTGTCTCCCGAGCCGTACAGCGAATCGACGGGCGGAGAGCCCGAAGGCTGGGCCAGAACCTCGAGAAGCGGCCCGTTGAGATTGTTGTCCTTGGCAAACGCGAAGAAGTTACCGTTCCAATTCAACGACACGAGGGGGTAGGGTGAAATCGAACCGCCCAGATCTTGAAAGAGAACTTGCCCGCCCAGCACGTTTGGGTTCGGCATAAAAATGCCGCTGGGGGTGATCGTCAGGCCGCCACCTTGAATCCAGTTGTTATTGATCGACGTCCCCAGGTCCTCGCTCCCCGCCACGTTGACGGTTACGGCTGAATTCGACATCGACAGGTTGTAGGTCAGCGTAATCGCCGACGACGGGAAGTTGCCCGCGTTCCACGTCCCAAAAATGCTCTGGGCCGACGAAACGGTGATCGTTCCGCTCACCGTATCGGTGAGCGAGGGATTCATGTAATCCGGATAGACCACACTCGTGGCGTTGGGAATCGAAGTCAGGCTGTACACGACCGTGTTTGCCTGTGCGACGGTTGAGACAAGTATCAATGCAGCGGCACCTAGTGCCAGGGTACGCAGTGCCAGGGTACGCAGCGCCGCACCGCGGCGGCCCAACTCGACATGGAACATTGGCTACTCCCCGATGACCTGGTAACACTTGGCAACCCAATTGGCAGCATCCCAGTTTCCCAAGAATGCCCAAGTGCCTGAAGGATAGTTGGCCCTGGAGACGCGTCAACGATTTTTACTGGGGAAAAACAGATCCCTATAGTGGCCCGAAGGCCTTAGGAAGCCTCCAGGGCTGTGTTGGTGCCCACAGGCTAAACTCAGTATGCCACGAGGCTTACGGTAGTTAGGGCCAGGCCCGGGCTTCAGGTCGTCAAACCCGCGCTTGGCTCACCCCCCGGCGTGGCGGGCACTTGCCGGGTCAACGTCCAGAAGCGGTTGGCCGAGGCATTGATCCGTGGCATCAGCATCATGGCCACAATGAAGAAGCCCAGTACCTCGGACGTGAGCATGATGCCTTGCAGCGACTTCCAGGTCGCCGCCACCAGCGTCATGGCCATGATCGCCACGGCTGGCAGCACCACGCCCAGCAGGGCGTCGCGCACGCCCAACAGCGTCACCGCGCGCACGGCAACAATGAAAATAGCCACACCAGCCGACGCCACCAGGGCTGGGCCCAGGTCGATGTACTCCTGCGCGAAGTACATCAGCGGGTACGCCCCGGCGAACGTGCCCACGGTGAGCAGCAGCATCCAGACGTCGAACCGCGGCGCCGAGATCGATTGCACGTACATGCCCACCAGGATGCCGAAGGCCACGACGCTCAACGGGCCCAGCCAGGTCAGCTCACCCAGGCGATCGATCGGCGCAATGCCCAGCACGTCAACCCGCACCGGCTGGCCGAACAGCAACCGCTCGTAGTTCCAACGATACGTGCTCACGCCCGCCAAGCGGTCGAGACTCGTCGGCTGCAGCGACAGTTCGAGCAGCCGCACGTCCGAGCCGTTGGCCGCCAGCGACACGTCGTAGCGATCGAGAATGCCGCCAGCCTCGACGAGCAGTTCGTATAATCCCTTGCCGACGGCGCTGTACTCCACGCTGATGGGCTGGGGATGGTCGGCCAGGGTGCCGTGCCAGACGAGTTTGCCGTCCTGTAGCGAAACGCTCTCGCTCTTCTTGCCGGCAATGTCGACGGACAAGTCGGCCAGCGAAATGATCCGGGGCGGCAGTGGCAGGGCAATCTGGCACTCGCCCGAAGTGCCGCTGGCTTTCTGGGCCTCGATCTGGCCGATAAACCGGGCTTCGTAGATCGACTCGGGCGTGGCGGTGCCCACGCTCAGTCGCGGCGTCAGCGTCACTTCGGCCGAAAACGAGTGGAGCCGAGCGCTGGGCAGGCACGCCGGCGGTGCGGCGGCCGCCGCGGCCGGCTGCGGCTCGCCGTATTCATACGAACTTAGCAAGCTCGACCGACGGGCCGCCTCGCGTGCCGATTGCACTGCCGGCAGCAGCAGTGAGATGAGTACCGCGATGACGATGACGACGACCAGGAGCTCGACGAAGGTGAACGCACGACGTGGCCTGCTACGCATGGCAGCGCTCCCTAAATTGTGGAGGTCATTTTGAAGTGTGCCCCGATGACCTCAGATACCGCCGATTATAAGGCAAAACGCCCGGCGCGTGGGAAAGCGCACTTTCGCCGCGCGACGGCCGAAAGCCGGCGAACCAAGCCGTGGCCTGTCGCGGCCGCTTCAACGGTCCGGGAGTGTTTAGCCGTATTTTGCGAGCACGGCTACGGCCGGGTCACTGCGGAGTGCCAAACAGCAGCACGAGCTGATAGGTGACTAGCACGGCGTAGAGCGACACGAAGACCGGCAGGGTGTATTTCACCGGCGACTGGCGGCCAAAGAGCACCAGAACCGGCAGGCCGGCAGCCGCCAGAATGTACTTGCCGATCATGAAGTGCGACGGGCTCTTGGACAAAAAGTAGTGCATCACGGGATTGATCTCGTGATAGCCCGAGTCGACCAACTCCAGGGTCAGATAGCCGTCGGCCACGGTGAAGCCCAGCAGCAACACGATCCAGATGAACGTGCTGGTGGGAAAGCGATCGAGAAAATGGGGCAACTGCCGTTCTTCCTGACGGCGGACCAAGGCCCGATGGCCGCGGCCCCAGATGGCGTCCCAAACGCTGGTCGGTTGGTGCCGGCGCTCCAGGCCGCTACGGCGGTCGTCTTCCAATTCCATGCTCATGTCAGCGCTCTCACCACCGCCCCGGCAACGGGCGTCCGCCAATCAGCCCGGCACGCTCACTGCTCGCTATTGGTAACTCTACGCCACGAACGCCTAAGGCGGCGTCGTGGAGGTGAAAACCAGCGGCATCGCCTGGGGATTGTCCCCCTCGGCGGCCGGCACGGCGCTGACCGTCCAGCTGCCATTGGCCGGCGAGGCGATCGTCACCGTAAACGTTCGCGTCCCGGCCGACGTGTCGATCGCCACCCCGCAGATGTAAGGATTCGTCGGCGGATAGCCGCTTTCCAACAGCGCCACCCCCCGGGCCACGGCCGTCACGCTCCCCTCGTCGGTCTGCAATTGCCGCGTACGGGCCGCCTCGGCGCGGATCAGCGCGCCCAGTCGGCTGTAAGCCAACGACAGCAGCGAGAAAAACAGGACGAGAAACGCGAGCACCATCAGCATCGCGTATCCCGCGCGGGAACTGTGACGCGTCATGGTTTTTTGGCGATCAGGTTGTAGGTCTGCTGGGTACCGCGATACTCGAACGTCAAGGT
>CAZPED010000319.1:0-5315 GCA_964585335.1 uncultured Planctomycetaceae bacterium
CATGCACGTGCACTCCCAACTTTCACGACGCATCAACGTCAGCTAATAGGATAGCCACGGCGAAAGCTTCAGCAAAGCACCTACCCTTGGCCTGCCGGCACCGCAGGGCGTCATTTCTTGGCGGGTGACGCTGGGGGCCCGACGTCGCGTGATTGCACGCAAAAGTCGAGCACGGTGAGCGGATCGGCACCCTGGGGCACCAGCTCTGGTTGTCGCGCGGTGCTCGTCAGGTGGGCCAAGAGCGTATCGCGCAGCCGCGCGATCACTTCGCCATGTGCCGCCTGGTGCGCCACGTCGTGCAATTCGTCCGGGTCGCTTTGCAAATCGAACAGTCGCAGCCAATGACGTTCCAGCGGCAGGCCGGTATCGTAGCCGTCGGTCCGTCGCTGGGCGCCGCGCTCGTACCCCAGTTTCCAGCGTGCGTCGCGAATCATGACTTCGTCGTTCTGTGCGTACTCGACAACGACGTGATCGCGATGCCTGTTGGTTTGCCCCGCGATCAAGGGTAGCAAGCTGCGGCCTTGCATTGCCTCGGGCGCGGCTACGGGGCACGCCGCGCACAGTGTCGGCGACAGATCGACTAGCTCGACCATGGCGTCGGTCGTGCTGGCCGGCTGTGTGCGCCCTGGCCAGCGCATCAACAGCGGCACGCGCACGGCTTGCTCGTAGCTGCAGTGCTTTTCAAAGCGGCCGTGGTGGCCGAGCAGGTAGCCGTGATCGCCCAGGTACACGACCAGCGTGTCGTCGGCGTGTCCGCTGGCTTCCAGCGCCCCCAGCACTCGGCCCACGCAGGCGTCGAGAAATTCGACCGACGTGGCATAGGCCGCCGCGATGCCCTGCTTTTCGGCGTCGGTCAGGTCGCGGAATACGGCCGGCACCTGCCGGGCGTCGTCGGGCCCCAGCCGCGGTACGCGAAACTCGTCGGCCGAGTGCCGCGCCGCGTATTCAAGCGGGAACTGGAATGGCGAATGGGGCTGATAGAAACTGACCATCAGAAAGTACGGCTGCTGGCTTGGCTGGCGCAAATACTGGCCGGCCTGCTCGGCAAAATAGCTGCCGTCCATTCGCGCGTCGCTCTGGCCGACCGGCAGGCAGCGGCTGTTGAGCCAGATGCGGGCCGGATCGCGAAAGGGCTTCCACGCCGGCTGCACTTCGACGCCGGCGGGCAGCAGCTCTTCCGGCAATCCGCGCAGCCATTGGCGATACTCCGCGTGATCAACTCTCAGCGCGAATCCGTGTTCAAGCGGGCTGTTGAAGTGCATTTTGCCGATCGAGGCCGTGCGGTAACCGGCACCGCCCAGCACATCGGCCAGCGTCAGCTCGCTTTCTGGCAGAGCGGTTTGCAGCCGGGTGACGCCAATGCTGCGCGGGTAGCGGCCAGTCAAGAACGACTGTCGCGAAGCCGTGCAGACCGGCGAATTGCAGTAGGCGGCGTCGAAACGCAGCCCGGCACGAGCCAGTTGGTCGAGGTGCGGTGTACGAACCTGCGCGTTGCCATAAGCGCCGGTCATGTAGGCCGCGTGGTCGTCGGCGCAAATCACGAGTACATTGGGCCGCCGGGGCACATCGCCGGCTTGCACCACAGCCGCGCAGAGTGACGTTACGACGATGGCCAACGCTGCTACGCGCCGCGCCACCGCGGTCAGGCTCTGGATTTCGCAGGTGGTCGTCAATCGCATGGCAGGATGTCGGCCGCGAGAGCTGTACCGGGGGGGAATTTGCCCGTCAGACGCTCTCGGGCACGATGTAGGGCGCTCGATAGGCACGCGACAACAGCGGGTTGGCACGCTCGGATCCCTCGCCTCGGAACGATTCGCTCTTGGCGTCGAACGACAGCAGGGGGCCGACGGTGTACTGCACGTCGTCGAGCTTGAGATCGGCGGCCTTGAGGTTGTCGCGCAAATCGTTGAACGATTGGACGACTTGCTTGTTGTCGCCCAGCGACTGGCCGGCCTTGTCGAGCGGCATGGTCTGACCCAGGCGGAACGAGATGTTCGCCAGGTGGCACAGAGCGGCCGAGTAGTGGGCCACTTCGGCGCTGGCGTTGATGTCCTGCGGCTTGCGGCTGCGCACGGCATGAATGAAGCTGCCGAACGTTCCGCCGGGGGTGACGTGGGCTTGCCCGCTGACCGGCTCGCCTTCGCTCGATCCGTGCTTATAGAACTTCGAATCGCGAATGACGCCGTCGGTGGTGTAGTACTCGTTCGAGACCTTGTTCGGCAGGCCGCTCTTGTCGCCCACCAGTCCGCGCACCTCGAACACCAGCAGGGCGTCGCCGTAATCGAAGACGGCCATTTGCATGTTGGGGGTTTGGCCCTGGTCGGCGCGGCCCGCGCTGTCAAACGCGAAGCGGCCTCCCAGGCTCCAGACGCTCGCGGGCAGCGTGGCGCCGGGAATGGCCCAGCGGGCGACGTCCATCTCGTGTACGCCCTGGTTGCCGATGTCGCCGTTGCCGGTGTCCCAGAACCAGTGCCAGTTATAAGGCACCAGGTTGCCGTGATACGCTTGCTGCGGGGCGGGGCCCAGCCAGAGGTCGAAATCCAGTTGCTCAGGCGCCGCTTCGACGGGCTTGGTGCCGATGCTCCACCGCGGCTTGCAGCAATAGCCCTTGGAAACGAGCAGCTTGCCGTACTTGCCCGACTGCACGGCGGCGATTTCCTGGGCCCGCTCGAGGCTGCTGCGCTGCTGGGTGCCGTGCTGAACGACGCGGTTGTACTTGGCGGCGGCCTCGACGCACTTGCGTCCCTCGAACACGTTGTGGCTGATCGGCTTTTCGACGTAGACGTCCTTGCCGGCCTGACAGGCCCAAATCGTGATCAGCGAATGCCAGTGATTGCAGGTGGCCACCGACACCGCGTCGAGGTTCTGGTCGTCGAGCGCCTCGCGAATGTCTTTCACGCAGCGGGGATCGTTGCCGCCCAGCTCGCGAGCCTTCGATTTGCGCTCGTCGAACAGCCGCGTGTCGGGATCGATCAGGTACGTGACCTGCACGTTTTGATCCCGCAGTTCCTTGCCAAATGCCTGCATGTGCGACTGCCCGCGGCCGCGAATACCGGCCACACCCACGCGAATCGTGTCGTTGGCCCCCAGCACCCGGCCCGAGGCCTTCGTGCCGGCGATGGTGAACAGTCCAAAAGCGCCGCTGGCGGCGGCCGAGGATTGCAGGAATTTGCGGCGGGAAAGGCGTGCCATTGTCACGGGCTCCTTGTTCGACAGTTCCCAGGGACAGGGGATCGTGGCTAGTGCGAGGCTGGCTGCTGCAGGGACCCGATTGTAATGCACCTTAGAGGGCAAAACCAGCAATCGGCGCGGGCAATAACGGAAGCTGAAATCGCCGCGGAAAGATAGTATCCTTGTGCGAGGTCTGGTATGCTGAACGGCTCAGGCCGAGCGATACAGGCAAACCCTCCCGCGCCGCATTCGACTCTCGCCCTTACCGCGCTTGCTGCCTCCCTCGGGTGATCCCACCTCCAACCAAGGAACCGCGACTATGTTTACGCCGGCCACGCTCGTGCGAGCGTTCGGGTGCTCGTTTGTTTTTCTGGCCGCCACGGCTCTGGTGGCCCGCGCCGCCGAGGACGCCGAGGGCAAGATCGACCCCAAGGCGCAAAAGGTCGTCGATGCCTGGAGCAAGTACACCGCTGGGCTGAAGAGCTTCAGCGTCGACTCGAAGGTCGTGCTGGTTGTCGAGCAGGGCGGTCAGAAGCAGACCCAGGACTTCCAACTCAAACTGGCGGCCGAGCGTCCCAACAAGCTGGCCTTCTCGGTCGAAAGCCAGCAGGGCGGGGCCACGATCGTCAGCGACGGCAAGGAAGTTTCGGCCTTCATCAAGTCGTTCGAGAAGTACCTGGTCGAGAAAGCGCCGGCCGGGTGGGACGGGCTGTGGCAGAATCCTGTGGTGCAGGGACCCATGAGCTTCGGCAATACGGCCGTGGTGAACATGGCGCTGTTGAGCGACAACCCCGGCAAGAAGCTGCTCGAGAAGGTCAGCAATCTCACCTATGACGGCCAGCAGGACCTCGACGGCAAGAAGGCCGACGTGATTAGCGCCACGAGCGAAGAGGTCGACTGGAAGCTGTGGATCTCGGCGGGCGACAAGCCCGTGCTGTTGCAGTTCGTGCCGGACCTGGGCAAGGCGATCGAGCGGATGGCCAAGCAAAGCAAGCAGAAGTCGCCGTTCAGCAATTTGAAGGTCACCAACACCGTGACGTTTGCCGACTGGAAGCTGGATCCGAAGTTCTCGGCGGATACATTCGTGTTCAAGGCGCCCGAGGGGATCGAAAAGGCTTCGTCGCTGGCCGAGATCATCGGCGGCGGTCGCCAGGCCGAACGTGGCCCGCACCCTTTGCTGGGGCAGGCGGCGCCCGAGGTCAAGCTCGACCTGCTCGACGGCGGCCACTTTGACCTGGCCAGCTACAAGGGCAAGAACGTCGTGATCCTCGACTTCTGGGCCACCTGGTGCGGACCGTGCACCCGGGCCATGCCGGTGATCGACAAGGTTGCCGAGAAGTTCAAGGACAAGGGCGTGCTGCTGTTCGCGGTCAATTTGCAGGAGACGCCCGACGAGATCAAAGCGTTCCTCGAAGAAGCCAACCTGAAACTGCCAGTCGTGCTCGACAAGGAGGGGGATGCCGCCAAGGCCTACAAGGCCGACGCGATTCCGCAGACCGTGATCGTCGGCAAGGACGGCAGCGTGCAGGTGGTTCACATTGGCCTGTTGCCGAACCTCGAGGAAGAACTGACCGCCAATCTGGAAAGCCTGCTGGCCGGCAAGAACCTGGCCGCAGAGACGCTGGCCAAGGCCAAGGACAAAGCCAAGAAAGACGCCCCGGCTGACGACGCCAAGGCGAGTAAGCCGGCCGAAGACGACGCCAAGTAAGCCGGCACCCGTTGACACTTGCTTTTTGGGGGAGCGGCCGCGAGGGGCAACGCGGCTGCTCCCTTTTTTTGCGCGCGGGTTGGCCGGCAAACCGCCAGCCGACGCCGATCATGGTTTGCGGCCATCCAAAAGAGGGGGTAAAATGCCGGGCGCGGTTTTCAATCGGACAGGCCCAACTACTGATTGCCATGGCCAAGCGCGAAAACCACTACGAGGCGGCTTTTGAAGCCTACCTGCTGGCCCGGCGGGTGCCGTACGTGGCCGTCGACGAATCGAAGCGCAGCCGACTGCCCGAAAGCTCGATCAAGAACCTCGATTTCATTGTCTCGCCGGCTGGCGGCGGCTCGTGGCTGGTGGACGTCAAAGGGCGCCGATTTCCCTCGGGCGCCCAAAAACGCTACTGGACCAATTGGTCGACGCGCGACGACCTGGTGGG
>CAZPED010000320.1:0-5306 GCA_964585335.1 uncultured Planctomycetaceae bacterium
CTTGGGCCAGGCGAGGTCGAGTTTAAGGTACTCGCCGGCGACATTCGCATAAGTCACGTCGGTGCGCGTTTCGATATCGAGCTTCTCCGCGGCTTGGACCGCGCTGACGCACAAAGCCAGACAGGCCGCCAGAACGACGTTACGCATGGGGTGCATGACCCAACCTCCTGGGACGGAAAGTAGATGCTACGAACGGTTACGGCGTCGGACCGTGGAGCCGAATGTGCCCCTCGGCCGCGACCAGGCTTGCCTCATCGTGTTCACGGCGGATGTACCCATTAGACTTGTTGCCCGCCGGCTGTGCAAATACGTCCGGCAGTCGCGTAGCCAGCCTTTTGGCCGCGACTTTCCCGGTGGCCGGCGAGTTGATCTTACGTCTGTTCTGGCTTGGCGATACAACAGGGTGACGCCAGCCTGGCCCGGTAGCCCACGCGAATAAGACGGCAGGCCAGCAGCGGCAGCCTGGAACTGCGACACGATGCACGGACTCGACGGCTTTCTCGGCACGCGGGCCACGTTCATGTTGGACGTGGTCGTTTTGGCCATGGTGGTGCTCTTGCCGGCACTGGCCGGAAGTATTTATCTGGCCAAATGCCGGCAGTACGCGTGGCACAAGCGGGTACAACTAACGCTAGGCATCGTGCTGTTGGTCACGGTCGTGTTGTTCGAGCTCGACATGCGCATCAACGGCTGGCGCGACCGCGCCGCCGCCTCGCCCTACAGCGGCGCCGAGGGTGGCCCCGACTGGGTGCTGGTGACGCTGTGCATCCATTTGTGCTTTGCCGTGAGCGCAGCCTTGCTCTGGCTGGTCGTGATCGTGCGCGGCTTGCGGCAATTTGCCAATCCGCCCTTGCCCGGCTCGCACAGCGCCTGGCACAAACGCTATGGCATGCTGGCGGCCATCGACATGGGGCTGACGGCCGTCACTGGCTGGATCTTCTACTGGCTGGCGTTCGTGGCCTGAGTGGCCCAGTTCCGTAGTCGCACTGACCCGAATGGCCGCGCAAGAAAACGGCGCGGAGTCAGTGGTACTGGCTCCGCGCCGTACTAATGGTCCAAGGCGGCGAGCAACCCCGCACGTGTTGCCTAGGGCGTCGCTTTTGCCGATTCGATCGGCGCGCCCTGATGCGCCGAGACGCGGTTGATGGCATTCAGAAAGGCCTTGCCGCTGGCTTCCAGGCTGTCGGTGGAAACGCCCCGGCCACGGTGCAGGCGGCCGCCGTGTTCGAGCTCGACGTTGACTTCGGCCTGGGCATCCTTACCGAGCGTTACGGCTTGCACGCGAAAGTCGCGGCAAACGGTGGTCACGCCCGTGATTCGTTCGATGGCCAGGAACATGGCATCGACCGGACCGTCGCCGGCGGCCATCGTGTCGGAGAGTTCGCGATCGCCATGCTTCAGCGTCACGGTCACCGAGGGCGTTTGGCCCGTGCCGGCCGTCACCTGGTACGAGACCAGTTGCCAGGAATCGGCTTCATCGGTGATCTGATGGTCGATCAGCGCCGCGATGTCGGCGTCGTAGACTTCCTTCTTCTTGTCGGCCAGCACCTTGAAGGCCTCGAACACGCGCTGCAGCTCATCGCCGCTGAGGTGATAGCCGAGCGCTTTGGCCCGGTCGGCCAGGGCGGCCCGGCCGCTGTGCTTGCCCAGCACCAGGTCGGTTTTGGCAAATCCCACGTCCTCGGGATGCATGATCTCGTAAGTGGTGCGCTCCTTGAGCATGCCGTCCTGGTGAATGCCAGCTTCGTGGGCAAAGGCATTGCGGCCCACGATGGCCTTGTTCCGCGGAACTTGCAGGCCCGTGATGTTCGAAACCAGGCGGCTAGTCGGCACCAGTCGCTGGCTGTTGATGCGGGTATCGGCCTGGTAGTAGTCGCCCCGGGTGCGCAGCGCCATGACGACTTCCTCGAGCGAGCAGTTGCCGGCCCGTTCGCCGATGCCGTTGATTGTGCATTCGATTTGCCCGGCGCCCACTTCAATGCCGGCCAGACTGTTGGCCACGGCCAGTCCCAGGTCGTCGTGGCAGTGCATGCTTACGACCGCCTTGTGGATATTCGGCACGCGCTCGATGAGCGTGCGGATTACCTTGGCCATGTGAGCCGGGGTGGCATAGCCGACGGTGTCCGGAATGTTGACGGTCGTGGCGCCGGCCGAAATGGCGGCCTCGATCACCTGGCAGAGAAAATCGAGCTCAGTCCGCGAGGCGTCTTCGGGCGAGAACTCGACATCGCTGCAATAGCTGGCCGCCCGGCTGACGCCGTGAATGGCGCGCTCGATAATTTCCTGCTTATCCATCTTGAGCTTGAACTCGCGATGGATGGCGCTGGTGGCCAGGAAGACGTGAATGCGCGGGGCCTCGCTGTGGCGGAGCGCCTCCCAGGCACGGTCGATGTCTTCGTTGTTGCAGCGGGCCAGGCCGCAAATGACCGAACCGCGGATGTTCTGGGCAATTTCGCGGACGGCCTCGAAGTCGCCCGGCGAGGCAATGGGAAAGCCGGCCTCGATGATGTCGACGCCCAGGTCCACTAGGGCCTGGGCAACTTCCATCTTCTCGGCCAGGTTCATGCTGGCGCCGGGCGATTGTTCGCCGTCGCGGAGCGTGGTGTCGAAAATACGAATCAGTTTCTTGCTCATGGTTTGGTTTGCTTTCGCGGAAATGAATGGGGGCTGGTTGGTTGCGACGTCCTGGGCTGGCCGACCTTACGTCGGCCTGCGCAACACCAACCATGCCCTCGACGCGCACTGGTAGGTTCGGCAGCTAGCAGTTGGTGCGATCATCTTCCAGCTTCGAGCGTATGCTTGTGGCACCCGACTCGGGAAAAACAGTCTGGTCTGGGAAACAAAAAACCCCACGGCTCATCCAGCCCTGGGGTTCGTAGCATTTGCTTGCAATCGATCTGCGTACGAACCCTACGGCAAGCGCTCGCTAAGCGCCAAAAGCAACAACCGCAGTAGGTTCGTCGAGTGCATGTTCATTTCTGTCGGCCATGGGCGTGGCCGGCGACCAATCGAAAATAGGGCCGTCACGCTGCAAAATGACTGTACCGCAGGTTAGATAGCCGGTCAAGTTCACCGGTTCGCGCCCCGCCGCAAACACCGGCAAACTCGCTATTTTCCCGTCCCCGACCTCCGCCGACGGCTGGGTAAAATGGGAGAAGCCGAGCCGCAGGGCAGGGGGCCAACCGTGCCTTGAGCCTGCCCGGCATTTTACGTACTATTCCGCCCTTTCGAAGTTCTCCCGATATGGGCACGCCGGCCGCAGGGGCAAACCTCCTGGTGCCGGTCCGTCCGACTTGTGCGCTCGAGTCGCGCTATGATCGACTACGAAGTCCAACGTTGCACACGGCACTGCGCAGCCTCGGGGCGCGAACTGCAGCCGGGCGAAGAGTTCTACTCGACGCTCACGGCCGAGGGCGCCCAGGTCGTGCGCCGCGACTATGCCGCTGAAGTCTGGCAAGGCCCGCCCGAGGAAACGCTGGGCTGGTGGAAATCGCACATGCCCGAGCGCGATGCCAAAAAGCTGCACTGGGCCCCCAACGACGTGATGCTCGAATTGCTTGAAAGCTTGGAGTCGCGGCCCGAGAAGCAAGACATGCGCTACGTGTTGTCTCTGCTGCTCGTGCGCCGCCGCGTGCTCCGCTGGGAGGAGACTGAGCGTGATCAGGCGGGGCACGAAGTGTCGGTGTTGTACTGCCCACGCCGCGAGACGACTTACCGCGTGACCACGGTGATGCCCGACGATGCCCGCACGGTCGAGATTCAGGATGAACTCGCCCAACTCTTGATTGCCGACGCCCGCTAAACGCCCCTTGCACGGACGCATGACACACGAGCCCACCACGGCCGCTGGCTCCCAGCCCTTGACGCCCGCTGGCGATGCGCTGCGCGCAGCTCGAGGCGAGCGGGCCAACTGGCTGGCCCGTGGCACGTGGCAATGGGGCGCCCTGCTTGTTGTGTGCATGCTGTCGACGGGCGCCAGTTGCCCCCACGTGTTAAGACAGTACACGCAGCCCGTTCCGCGGGCGTTGCCCCCTTCGGCGTCGCTTACTCAAATTGTCGACGTCGTGAATACGAACAGCAATCGCGTTCAGTCGCTCTCGGCCCCCCGGGCCACGCTCGTCGCCACGGGCGCGCCCTCGCTGAACGCCAACCTGACCTTTCAGCGGCCCAGGTCGCTGCGGCTCGTGGCCAGCAAGTTCATTGGTCCCGAAATGGATTTGGGCAGCAACGACGAGCTGATTTGGTTCTGGGTCAAGCGGGCCGAGCCGCCGGCGTTGCTTTACTGCCGGCACGACCAGTTCGAGACCAGCGCCGCCCGGCAGATACTGCCCGTCGAGCCGCAATGGCTGGTCGAATCGTTCGGCCTGGTGACGCTCAACCGGGCCGATGGCATCGAAGGACCGTTCCCGGTGGGAAGTGGCCGGGTGGAAATCCGCACGCGGGCCGTCTCGGGCGGCAAGCCGATGTCGCGAGTCATTATTATCGACGACTCGCGCGGCGTCGTGCTCGAAGAGCACCTCTACGATGCGGCCAGGACGCGTATCGCTTCGGCCGTGATGAGCAAACACGTTCGCGATCCGGCCAGCGAAGTAACGCTGGCCCATCACATCGAGATCAAGTGTCCGGCTCAGCAGTTCGAATTGACGATCGATCTGGGCGACGTGACCATCAACCAGTTGCCGGCCGATCCCAGCCAGTTGTTCGCTAAGCCCACGTATCCTGGATACAACGAGATCGACCTGGCGCAGCCACCGCCGGGGCAGGCGCCCGCGACGGCCGGCGGCCAGTACCGGTTGCCGCCCGCGGCCCGCTATTAGACTTCGCGCGAATACAAGATGTCAGAGCAGGGCAGGCCAGGACGGGGCAGGGGGGCTACTTGCCGATTAGCATGCCACCGTCGCAGACCAGGATCTGTCCGGTCACCATCGCCGACCCTGTGAGGAGGCTCATGACGGCCGCGGCCACATCGTCGGGATCCGACACCTTCTCAAGCGGGCAGCTGCGGGCCACGGTGCGCTTGACGCCTTCGTAAGCGTCGCCGAATCCTTGTTCGAGCCAGCGGCCCGTTATGAACCCAGGCGCAACCGCGTTGACCCGGATGTGCGGGGCCAGCGACCTGGCCAGCGCGATGGTGAGATTGTTGAGCGCGGCCTTCGACGCCGCGTAGGGAATCGAGCTGCCTTTGCCCGCAAAGCCGGCCACGCTTGTGATGTTAATGATTTGACCGCCGCCGGCCGCCAGCATCGGCTCTTTGACGGCCCGAGCGCAGTGGAACGCTCCAATGACGTTAACGGCGTAGATGCGCT
>CAZPED010000321.1:0-5301 GCA_964585335.1 uncultured Planctomycetaceae bacterium
ATCCGCGCCGCCGCTGGCCGCGGGGGCCGAAGCCGGAGCCGACTTGGGACGCATGGCCGGCGGAGCCTCGAAGGCCCGCCGCTCGACGCCCGTTTGCTTCCAGCTATCGCGGAAGACGTCGTTGGCGCAGATATCGCAATTCTCCATGCCCGGCGCCAGCCGCGCGTCGCTGTAGCCCCACTTGGTCTTCAGGTCGAGCAGCTCGCGCTGCTTTTCCTCGGTGAAGTAGGTGACCCGGCCCAGGTCGCGGGACAGCATCAGAATGCGGCAGTAGGCGTCGAGAATTTCGGTCCACCAGTAGGCCTTTTCCACCGTTTCGCCAAAGCTGACCGTGCCGTGATTGGCCAGGATGATCACGTTGCTCTTCTTGACGAAGGGCAGCACCGTGTCGGCAAACGCCTGCCCGCCGGGGGTCTCGTACTTCGTGATCGGCACATCACCCAGAAACACTTCGACTTCGGGCAGCACGCACTGCGGAATCGGCTCGCGAGCCACGGCAAAGGCCGTGGCATGGGGCGGGTGGCAGTGTACCACGCTCTTCACCTCGGGACGCTCCTTCATGATCGCCAGGTGCAGCAGCACTTCGCTGGTGCGCTTGCGCTTGCCCGATAGCTGCTTGCCTTCCATGTCGCAAGTGCAAAGATCCTCGGGCTTGAGGAAGCCCTTGGAGACCATCGTGGGCGTACAGAGCACCTCGTTGGGGCCAAGGCGGAAACTGATGTTGCCGTCGTTGCCGGCGGCAAAGCCTTTGTTGTAGATCCGGCGGCCGATGTCGCAGATCTCGAGTTTGAGTTGATGCAGGTTTGCCATGCTAGTCCAATTCGCGAAAGTGATGTTTAAGTTCGTGGTTCGTTGTCGGTGGTGAATTGCGTGCCGGGGCGGCCCGGCGTTCAGCGTTGCAGGTGAATGTTGTCCAGGATCGCGGCGTTGTAGGCGTCGACCGGCTTGATCTCCGGCAGAAACGGCTGTGCGGCTTCGCCCCCCTCGCTGATGGCAATGCGGCTGCCGTGGCCGGCGCCCAACTCGTCGTAGACGACCAGCGGCTCGCCTTGCGGGGCAGAGTCTGCTTGCAGGTCGGCCAGGGTAAGCGGTACGGCCAGACGCAAGGCGCCGCCGGCCAGGCTGGGGTGTACCCGGCTCAGGGTCACGGTGCCGATGACTTCGCCGATTCGCATGTTCGTTGGTCCTCGATCAGGCAGTCGTAAGGGGAATGTCAGTTTCGGCGACTAACCCAGCATGTTTTTCAGTTCGGCGGGGCAGGGGGCCTGGCTGCGAACCAGTTCGCGGACCATGCCGCGCAGCTCGAACAAGCTGCGTCCCTGGGGATCGACCACCAGCAGGTTAGCCCCCACGCTGGCAATCGCCTCGGCATTGCCGGCTAGCCCGAGGCCTTGTACGGCCCGCACGCCCGGTCGGCGGTTGGCCAGACAAATCGCCGCGGCAGCCCGCCCGGTCACCAGCACTCCGCGGTTGCCACCTTTGGCGACCTGTTCGGCCAGTTCGGCGACGACGCTGGCCAGTCCCACGTTGGGCAGTCGTTCGACGCGTGTTCCTTCGGCCGCGAGCGCGCCAACGAGTGGAGCAGGTTCGAATTTCGTGTCGGCCGTGGCCAGAATCACCGAACCGCCGGCCTTGGCGCCCGACGGAGCCACGTGCGAGGCAATCGCCACGCGGTATTTCTTCAACTCATCGCGGGCCGCGGGGGTGAACACCGCGCCGCGCGGGGCCACGACCCGCGAAACGCCCTGCAATCGTCCCTCCAGGTCGGCCAGGCTTACCACGCGACGGTGCAGCACCAGCTCGGCCACGGGCGCGGTAGCGCCTGTCGGCTTGCCGGCGCCGGTCAGCTCGGCCAACACCTGGCGCACGATGCGCTCGACGTCGGCTGCCCGCAGCGGATTGTGGGGTGCCTGGTTCATGGCTCGTCCTGAAGTCCAATCACATTCCACCGGACTGGCGTGGTCTCGCTTCCCAACAATGCCCGGGTGCTTTTGCCGTCGCTGGTAAGCACGACTTGTTCACCGGGGCCTGCGCCCAGCGTGTCGACGGCGATCACGGGCTCGCCGTCGGGGGTGCGGCCATCGGCGCCAAAAAACTGCACGACCAGCAGCTTCCAGCCGGCGAGCGACGGGTGCTTGACGGTCGACGTGGCGGTGCCAATGACGGTGCCCAACTGCATGACGTTTAACTCTCGCTACTACTTGCCCAGGATTCGCAGGTCGTCGATCAACGAGCAGCGCCGTTCGCGGGTGAACGTGAGCGGCGTGGTCACGCCTTCGCCCGTGGGAGTGGCGATCGAGAACGACAGGTAGCCCTCGCCGCCCAATCCCAAGGCGGCCATGCAGGGGCCATTCTTGACGAACAGCGTGGTGTCGAGCGCACGGCCCATCTTGGTCATGTTGCGAACGTTGTTCGAGTGGATGATCGCCGTGTGGCGGAACCCATGCTCGTAGTGCTTGGCCTTGGCAATCGCCTCGTCGACGTTGCGGACGCGCACGAACGGCAGGAAGGGCATCATCTGCTCCACCGGCACGAACGGGTTCGATTCGTCCGTCTCGCCGAATACGACCTCCGTCGATTCGGGCACCTGCTTGCCGGCGGCCCGCGCCAGCACGGCGGCGTCCTGGCCAATAAAGTCTTTGGCGGCCACTTGATGCTTGTGGCTTCCTTCACCCACCTCGGCGATCGCCACACGAGTCAGCGCATCGATCTCGCGGGCATTCAGCCGGGCGGCGCCGGCACGCTCCATGGCCGATAGCATCTGGTCGAACACTTCGTCGACTACGAACACTTCCTTTTCGGCGATGCACAGCAGGTTGTTGTCGTACGAGGCGCCTTGGATGATCGCCCGAGCGGCGCGGTCGAGATCGGCCGTCTCGTCGACCACCACTGGCGGGTTGCCGGGGCCGGCCACGATGGCCCGCTTGGACGATTGCATGGCTGCGCGAGCGACGGCCGGTCCGCCTGTGACGCAGATCAGCTTGACGCCGCGATGGTTGAAGATCGCGTCGGCCGATTCAATCGTCGGTTCGGCGATCACGCAAATCAGGTTGTCGATACCCAGGTCGCGGTAAATCGCCTGGTTGAACCGCCGCACGCCCTCGGCCGCCACCCGCTTGCCGCTGGGGTGCGGGTTGACCACCAGCGTGTTGCCGCCGGCGATCATGCTCACGGCGTTGCCCGTGATCGTGGGCAGCGAGTGAGTGACCGGGGTGATGGCGCCGATGACGCCGAACGGGGCATGCTCGATGACGGCCAGGCCGTGATCGCCGCTAAAGACCTCGCTGCGCATGAATTCGACACCGGGCGTTCGCTCGCCGAGCGTCTTGAGCTTTTCGATCTTGTGTACGAGGCGGCCGATCTTGGTCTCTTCCATTTCCATCGTGCCCAGCTCGACGCACTGCTCGATCGAGATGCGGCGAATATGGTCGATGATGCGCTTACGCTCCTCGATCGTCCGCTCGCTGAGTTGCTCGAAGGCCTCGGTGGCGGCGGCCACGGCTTCGTCGACGCAGGTGAACACGCCGTGGCGGCCGGCATAGCCGCGGCCAGCGACCGGCGCGCCCGAGCCAATGCGGCTGAGCACTTGCTCGACGACGCTGCGAATCAGTTCTTCAGTGGCTTGCATGACTGGTTGAAATTCCTTGTGGGAATGTGCTTATCGGAGTGTGTAGGGTGCGGTTACTGCTGCGCGCCTTCGCGGCGAAAGACGCACGTCTGATCGACGTGTACCGTGTCGATGAGGCCGACGATCACCGTGTCGATCGGCAGACTTTTGGTCTCGGGGGTGAGCCGGGCGCTCGAGCCTTGCGTGATCAGCACGAACTCGCCCTCGCCGGCGCCCAGGGCGTCGACGGCCACGAACGTGCGCCCCGTCGAGATCAACCGGCTGCGGTCCTGCGGGTCGACCCGATACGGCTCGACGACCAGCAGCTTGTGGCCGACCATCGAGTCGACTTTCTGCGTGGCCACGAGCGAACCAGTGACTTTGGCGAGAAACATGGGCTTAGCCTTTGCTTTCCAGAAGTTCCTTGGTTTGCCTGGCGACAATCAGCTCTTCGTTGGTGGGAACGACCCAGACCTGGGTGCGGCTGCCGGCGGCGCTGATGCGGCACTCGCCCTTGGCCACGGCGTTGGCCGCCGAATCCAGCACGATGCCCAGCTCGGCCAGGTTGCCGAGCACCGCCGTGCGGATGTGGACTCCGTTCTCGCCGATGCCCCCGGTGAACACGACGACGTCGGCCCCGCCCAGCTCGGCGAGCAGGCCCCCCAGTGAGCGGCGGATGTCGGACGTGAACACGTCGAGCGCCAACCGTGCCCGGGCATTACCCGCGTCGGCCGCGGCCTCGAGGTCGCGCACGTCGCCGCTGACGCCGCTGAGGCCCAGCAGGCCGCTGCGTTCGGCCAGGTCGGAGAGCACCTGGTCGAGCGTGTGCCCCGTGTGACGCATGATCACCGGAATGGCAAACGGGTCGAAATCGCCCGCGCGGTTGTTGTGGGCGATGCCCGACTGCGGGCTCATGCCCATCGACGTGGCCACGCTTTGGCCGGCGCGAATCGCACAGAGCGAGTTCGAGCCGCCCAAATGGCACGAGATGATCCGCAGGTCATCGCGACCGAGCAATTCGGCCGTGCGCGTGGCGATGTAACGATGGCTGGCACCGTGAAAGCCCCACCGCTTGACGTGATACTTTTCGGCCCATTCATAGGGGGCCGGATAGTAGCGGTTGCGGTCGGGAATCGTGTGGTGAAAGCCGGTTTCGAACGCCGCCACGAGCGGAATCTCCGGCAGTCGCTCGCCCAGCAGCCGCATGGCGGCGATATAGGGCGGGTTGTGGGCCGGAGCCACGGGGCTCATCTCTTCCATGGCCGCCAGCACTTCGGGGGTGACCCGTTGCACGCCGCTAATGGCGCCGGCATGCACGGCCTTGAAGCCAATGGCCGACACCTCGGCGGCGTCGCGCAGGCAGCCTTCGCCCGGCGCTGTGAGCTGCTCGAGGCACTGACGCACGGCCACGGCATGATCGGGCACGTGCGCCACCAGTTCCCGGCGGTTCGCGCCGATCTCGACCGTGCAACGACTTTCCGAGGAACCGATGCGTTCGATGCCGCCGCGCGCAAGCTGCCGCTCGTCGGCCATGTCGAACAGCCGGTACTTGAAGCTCGTCGAGCCGAGATTGGCTACTAGAACCTTCATCTGCGGAAATCCTTGACCGTAACGGAAAACTGGTAGGGGCAAACGATCCGTGGTTGCCGAGCGGCGGTCGCTTACGACAAGTAAGCGGCCACCAGGCCTTCGCT
>CAZPED010000322.1:0-5283 GCA_964585335.1 uncultured Planctomycetaceae bacterium
AGCCCGTTCACTTGGGCCGTGCGGGTCGCGGCGTCGATCAAAATTGTGTCGCGTCCGGCCGTGCCGCGCAGCGTCAGCATGTCGGCGTCTTGCGTGCCGCCAGCGACCGTAAACACGCCCGTCAATCCGGCAAAGCTAAACAGCACTGCCAGATCGGCCAACTGAAAATTACCGGCATCCACGGCGGTGGGCGTGTAGGTCAAGTTGTCGTCGTTTGCCGTGCCCTGCACGCTCAGCGTAGCCGTCGCGCCGCTCTTGTTGACGGCCACCTTTTCGAACCCGCCGATGGCCACTGGAAATTGGCCCGTCGAGGTAATTGTGAGCGTTTGCAGGTCGATCGCCGTTGCCGAGTTGGCAAGCGTGTTGATCGTCAGCGAGTCGCTGGTTGTGTCCGAGTCGCCTCCTTCGAGCGCAATTTGCGTGGCCGAGGTGGCTGTCGTCGTCGTGTTGTAAGTGACCTGGTCGTTTCCGCCCGCCGTGTCGACTGAAATCGCGGCCATGTTCCGCGCGGCGGCCGTGCCAAAGTTCACGCCGCCGATCACGTCGGCAATCGTGGCGTCGGTGGCCAGTTGCGAGATCGTCATCACGTCGCGGCTGCTGCTGCCGTTGTAAGCAAAGGTGTCGTTGCCGGCGGGAGTGTTCTTGTTGAACTCGCGCAGCGAACCAGGCGCCATGCCGGCGAACGTCACGGGCACCAGCGGAAAGGAGCTGCCGCTCTGGTTCATGATGCCGGTGACCGTGCCCGCGTCAGGCGTGGCGCCCACGGTGTAGAAGAAGGCATCGTCGCCCGAGGTGCCGTTAACTGCAAAGGCGTCAGTGTCATTCGACTGGGCCACGAGCTGCAAATGCTCGATGCCATCGAACGTCACCGGCGGCAAAGCAACGAAGCTGCTGCTGACCACTCCGGCGCCCTGGGCCGTGGGCTGTAGCGTCAACGAATCAGGAATGCCGGCGACGTTGTTGAGAATGAGCGTGTCGCTGCCGGTTGGATCGGCCCCCGAGATGGTGATCGAGGCCAGATTCGAACCGGGCGTGGAACCGGCCGGGGCGCTGGCGTCGCGCAAGTTCACCGTATCGCTACCGTTCAGCGCGTTGATTACGAGGCTGTCTTTGTTCGAGAACTCGATCGACTCCTGGTTATCGATCGTCACCAGGCCGTTGGCGACCACGCTGCCTTGCGTGTAGTTGATGGCGTTGTCGCCATTCGTGGCGTTGACCGTCAGCGTTGCCGCGGGGACCAGGTCGATCACCGGCTCGATGCCCTCGAACCAGACCTGCTGGGTGCCCAAGGCGCCCGTGATGACGCTCGAGCCGCTGCCAACCGTCGGACCGACGCTGTAGACGTCGCTGGTTTGCGTGCCACCTTGCTGGATCAGCCGCAACGTGTCTGCACCGGTGCCGCCGGTGAAGAAGATGCCGTCCTCGATCACGATCAGCCCGTTCGTGCTGTCGACGGTAAGCGTGTCGTTGCCCCCCAGGCCGTCGATCGTCAACGATTTGAGTACGCCCGGATCGAGGTCGGCGACGACCGCGCCGTTAAGCGTCACTCGAATCACATTCCCTTCGCCGGTGTCAAATATGCTGACCACGAACTGGTCGCTGCCCGTGGTGCCGTCGATCACTGTGTCGGGATTGGTGACCAGCGGATGCGCGATGGGCGTGAATTCCGCGGGGAGGAGGGGGCCAACAAAGGGGCCCGTGTTAGCGGCCGTGGCAAATGCCAGGGGTATGCTGCTGGCGGTGAGCAAACGGCGTTCTTCGAGAGGCTCCACCGCAAACGAGAGGAGCCCACGGCGTCCCCGGAGTTTGCGTTTGCGGCGAGCTCGGTTCGCTCCAGCGGGGTTGCCAGACAACAAAGCGGGGGTCGTGGCGCGGTCTTCCATGGTGCATGCTCTCGGTGCGGCCGGCTCAAAGTAGGCAAAGCGTCGCGGCAGTGAGTCGCCGCGGCGGCCTCCGAGGCCAGAGAGCTTGCAGCCCGAGATCAGCCCGCTAAAACAGTCCGCGGCAGGAGTTTTCGTCCTGACGGCACGATTCAGCTGGTCCTTGGCATGGCGCGCCCCAACGCCGGAGTCTGGGGCTAAAAGCTAGTGGTCGCGCCGGCAGCTGTCAAGCAATAAGGATAGCGCAGACCGGAGAAGATAGTGCGACTAGGCACTACGAAAACGACAAATCGGACATCCTGCCGACCTAGAAGCGGACTTCGCCGCGAGCCGTCAGGCCGTCGAAGGTGATCGTGTCGCTGCCCGGCTGGTAATTTCCGCCCTGAACTGAATTGATCCAGCCAGTGGTGGTGATCGAATTGAACCAGGCCGCCACCATGTAGCCTCCCGAAATGCGAATTCGCTCGCCGGGGCTCAACCAGGCCAACCCCAGTTCGAAGTCCAGGATCGGCACGATCCGGTCCTGTCGCAGGTTCGTCACGGCTTCATTGCCATTGAACTGGTTCGATTGGTTATAGCTCGAAGCAAAGTGGCCGACGGCAAACGTCGCCGACCCCTTGCCGTATGCCCGCAAGCCACAACTGGGAAACAACAGCCGCTCGCCCTCGATACCGGCCTTGGGACCAACACCCGTGAAGTTCGATACCGTGGCCAGCGAGGTCGTGCCATCGGGCGGGTTAAACGGAAACGAAGCGTTGAAGTCCTGCTCGAGCCGGGCATAGCGAGCACCGAGCGAATACCCCCACCAGTACATCTGGCAGCAATCGGCCATTACCTGGTAGTCGATGTCGATCAGCTGGTAATTGATCGTGTAATCGGCCGTGGCCTGTTGGGCCGTGAAACCGGCATTGAAGGTGCCAGGAAACAGCACGAGCGGATTAACCACCCCCGGCGGCGAAACGGTAAGCGTCGTAGTGTCATTGCTGTGGAACCAAGTATACGTGGCAATCACTCGCGAGTCCTGGCCGAGCCCGAAGAACCCGCCGGCGCGAAAGCCGGGGCTGTAGCCCGGGTCGCCCGTGGCCACTTGCCCGATGGGGGCCGAACCGGGCACGCCGATGCCGTTTTGCGGCACGGCGAACTGCACGTCGGCATTGCGCGGTTGCAAGTAAAGGAACTCGCCGAACAACCCCAGGTGGAACGGCTGCCAAGGGCAATAGGGCTGTGCCGGCGCGCACGACGCGTAAGGATCCATGGCCGGCAACACCACCGGGCCGCCTGGGGTCGGGCAGTTCGGTGGGCAAACGCCCGTCGGCGTGTAATACGAGCCGTCGCCCTGTGGAACGAGCGACTGTGCCACTCGCAATTGGGTCGGAGCCGGACTTTGTCCGCGAATGACGAGATCGCCCATCGAGCCGCCACTCAGCAGACTCGATTCGGAGTCGGCCGCCGACAACGAAGGGGCAAAGGCACACAGCAAAGCCGCGACGAACAAACCAGGCGCGCTGGCGCGGTACATGACAACAGTCTCCGCAGACCCGGAGTCGGGAAGTGACGTGGGCCGGGACTCTACTGAAGGCCTTTCACGCCGACAAGAGCATTCGCGGCGAAAGCGACGTTTTTTCTCAAGTTCGTCGGACCGCCTGCCGCAGAGTTCGCCAGGCCCTGCCAGCTAGCGACGCTGGCGAATGTCGTCGGCCGCGGCTAGTTCGCGCCGCTTATAGAGGCGGAACTCCCGCAACTGCGTGTCGGCCAGGATCCATTCGGCTGACAAATCTTGAGGCTCGTCGGCCCGCTGGAGTCGATACGCCTCGCACTCATCAGCCTCGTGCACCGAGATATAGTGCCAGCGGTAAAGATACGCCTGCAACGACCACTCGTCCGACATGGTCGACGGAATGATGATTGTCTGGCGTTTGCCCACCAGTTGGCCGATGCGCTGCACGTCGCGAATCAACTGCGCGTCGCGTTGTGTCCGCCCGTACCAGGCGGGCGACATGGCAACTAACAAGGCCAGCGCCAGGCCGACGCCAATTTGCACCCTGCGTAGTGGGAGTTGAATCGAGGGAATCTGGCTTACACGATCCACGATCGCGATGACCGACGGCAGGCATGCCAGCGCCAAGGCCATGGCAAACAGCCCCCAAGTCGGCGCGGTGTAGTAGCCGGTCTGCTTGGGACTGACCATGATCGGCAGCGAGCCGGAGAGTGCCGACAGCAGACAAAACAGCAACGGGCCGCGCGGCAGGGGGCCAGCAACCGCGTGCCGCAGTCCCCAGACGCCCAATGCCGCGGCAATTATTGCCGTCGGCAGCAGGTGAACGACCAGCTGCCACACCAGATCGAACCGGCCCCAGGCCGAGTCGACCGTCTCGCGCTGCCCTTGCAGGCTGGTCACGACCTGGTGCTGATAGTAGGCCGCTACGAACTCGCGGGCGGGAGCGTATGTCAGCGTCAGTGCCAGCAAGACCGCGACCACCGCGACTACACTGGCTTGTACGCGCGTGGCCTGGATGGCGCTTTTGGGACGCAAGGTGAGCCAGGCAATCGCGGGAGTCACGAGTGGGAACAAGCCGACAGGCCCCTTCGAGGCCAGTGCCGCCGCGATTGCTAATCCCGCCAACAATGCCCAGACCGACCAGGCTTTCGCCGACTGAGCAGCCTTTAACCCTGCTAGCACGCCCCAGGTAGTGAATATTCCCAGCGTGTTTTCCAGGTAGTTGTGCCGGTAGATCCAAAACCAGCCCGGCATGGCAATCCAAAACAACAAGGGCAACCAGGCCAGGCGTTGGGCCTTGCGATCGCCGGCCAGAAGTGCGCGCCAGATCATCGCGAGCGCCACGGCCGTGGGCACGGCGGTGAGCACTGAATAGAGCCGTTCGACCCACCAGCGGTCGCCGAAGGCCCGAAAGAACCACGATTCGAGCCAGAGCGCCAAGGGCGGCTGCTCGAAAAACGGATTCAATAGCGTGGCGGTATAGAACGGATGCCAGAGGTCGCCCGCGCCTTGCGCCATGTTGCGAGCGATCGTGGCGTAAGTGATCCCGTCGAGCGACATTCCTCGCAGCAGCACTACGGGAAAACACATGGCAAACGCCAGCGCGCCGACCAGTAACCAGGCAGTTGCATGCAGAGCTCGCTCGGAGGCGGGCCCCGGCGATAATTCTGCCGGAGTGCGTTTCTCGTCGTCCACGCCCGTGGCTCCGCCGCGGCGAAAGTATGATGGCCCCCGGCTACATGCCGCTGGCAGCCGGTCCGGCCTCGGGCCGCTTCCGAACTCCTGTCTTGGCCGGGGGATGCTACTGTTTTTGCCAAAACTCGGCCAGTTCAACTTGCGCGGTTACGAACTTACAGGAGAAAAGGCACGATGCCGTCGAAAAACGGACAAGCCACGGCTCATTGG
>CAZPED010000323.1:0-5254 GCA_964585335.1 uncultured Planctomycetaceae bacterium
GCGCCTTGGGCTGCACAAATTCATTGTGTGCTCCCCCGGGACACTCTTCGTCTGCTCGACTCGGCTGTTTCCTCGCTTAACGGACCGCGTGTTGGCGCTTTTCTGCTGAACTAACCGCCTGCCAGTCCTGAGGGGTAGAGGCCGTCGTGGGCAGCGACGGGTCCGCCGGCTGGCTGACACGGCAACTCACTTAGGTTATTCTTAGAGCCGGCCCCCAGCGGCCCCCCAACCGCCCGCGACCGGTATCCGCCGGGCAACCATACCAACCGAGGAGCCCTCCATGTCGACCCGCAACCGACGGCAGTTCTTGGAAGATTCGATGTTTGCCGCGGCGGCCGCGGCGGCCGCCGCCAGCGTAGCCCGCCCGCTGTTGGCCGCCGACGAGCCCGCTCAGAGCAAAAGCCCCAACGAGAAGCTCGGCGTGGCCGTGGTGGGCACGGGCGGACGCGGCAAAGATCACCTGGGCGCATTCTCGAATCGATCCGACACTGAAGTGCTGTACGTGGTCGACGTTGACGCCGGCCGGGCCAAGTTTTCGGCCGACGCCGTGGCCAAGAAACAGGGCCGGGCCCCCAAGATCGTCACCGACATGCGCGAGGCGTTCGACGACAAGTCGGTCGACATCGTCTCGACGGCCACCCCCAACCACTGGCACGCCCTGGTGAGCATCTGGGCCATTCAGGCCGGCAAAGACGTCTACGTCGAGAAGCCGGTCAGCCACAACGTCAGCGAAGGCCGACGCATTGTCGAGGCCGCCCGCAAGTACAACCGCATTTGCCAGACCGGCACCCAATCGCGCTCGACCAAGGGCATGCGCGAGGCGATGCAGTATCTGCACGACGGCAAGATTGGCCAGATCAAGGTCGCTCGCGGCCTGTGCTACAAGCGCCGCCCCTCGATTGGACCCTTGGGCAATTACCCGATTCCGGCGGGCGTGAACTACGACCTGTGGCTGGGCCCCGCGCCCGACGCCCCGCTCACGCGCCGCAATTTGCACTACGATTGGCACATGCAGCTCCCCTACGGCAACGGCGACCTGGGCAACCAGGGCATCCACCAGATGGACCTCTGCCGCTGGGGCCTGGGCGTTAACCGGCTGAGCGACGCCGTGATGAGCTATGGCGGCCGCCTGGGCTATGAAGACGCCGGCAATGCCGCCAACACGCAAATGATCGTGCATGACTACGGCGACCAGGCCTTGGTCTTCGAAGTGCGCGGGCTGGAGACCGGCCCCTACCGCGATGCCAAAGTTGGCGTCATTTTCGAGGGCACCGACGGCTCGCTGGTCATGACCAGCTACAGCGACGGTGCCGCGTTCGACAAGGACGGCAACAAGGTGCAAGAGTTTCACGGCGGCGGCGACCACTACGGCAACTTCCTTGAAGCCGTCCGCTCGCGCAAGCACACCGACCTGCACGCCGACATCGAAGAGGGGCACCTCTCGAGCGCCCTGTGCCACTTGGGCAACATTTCCTGGGTGCTCGGCACGCAGATGTCGGTCGACGAACTCAAGGAACAGCTCAAGGGCCTGCAAAGCACCGAGAACCTGCTGTCGAGCTATGAGCGGTTCACGCAGCACCTGACCGACAACAAGCTTGACCTGGCCACCACCCGGCTGGCACTGGGCCCGAAGCTGAAGCTCGACGTGCCGAACGAAAAGTTTGTCGACAACGCCACGGCCGATTCGCTGCTGACGCGCGATTATCGTGCCCCCTACATCGTGCCGGCCGCCGGCCAGGTGTAGGCCGCAGCAACCGTGTCAGACTGAGAATCCTGATCGAGGGCGCCCGGGCGACCGCCAGCGCGGGCGCCCTCGCCTTATTGAAACTTCGCCCCACGCGACAACGCGCCCCGACTCACGATTGTCTCTGACCGAGTCCGTACCGTGACTGCTCCCGAGGGCTTTCGGATCTTGCTCGAAGACGACACCGTGATGGCCGTCGGCAAGCCGTCGGGCGTGGCCACCCAAGCGCCCGCGGCGTTCGACAGCCTCGAAGCGCGTATTCGCCGGTACCTGGCGGGCGCGGGGGACCCGAAGGCGATCTACCTGGGCATACCACACCGCCTCGATCGCGCGGCCAGTGGCGCCATGGTCTTTGCCAAGACGCGCCGCGCGGCTCGGCAACTTTCTAAGCAGTTCGAGCGCCGCCGCGTACGCAAGATCTATTGGGCCTGCGTCGAACGCGTGGTCGAGCCGCTCACGGGCACCTGGACCGACTATCTGCACAAGGTCTACGGTCAACCGCGGACGATGATCGTCGAGCACACGCATCCCGACGGACGGGAAGCCGTGCTGCGTTATCGCACGCTTGGCTACCACGCTGCCGGCTCTTGGCTCGAAATCGAGCTCGAAACCGGCCGCACGCACCAGATTCGCATTCAGGCTGCTTCGCGCGGCTACCCGCTGTTGGGCGACAGCCACTATGGCGGCCGAACGCCATTTGGCGTGCAGTACGAAGACGAACGCCTGCGGGCCATTGCCCTACACGCCCACTCCCTCATGTTTTTTCATCCCACGACCAAGGCCGAAACACTCGTCGAGGCCCCGCTGGGCGAGGCCTGGCGAACGCTGGGACTACAGCGGGCGTCGGGAACACTCGACAACGCCCCCGCACAGCCCGGTTGATAGTGTCGGCCTAAACGAGCCAGCCCTGCGATTCGAGCAGGTTCCACAGCCAAGGATGCGTCCAGGGATTCCAGGTCGGATAGCTGGCCGACATGACGGAAATGGCCAGCAGCACGAGCGCCACGGCCTGCCCCCAGCGCGAGCGAGACAACCGGTCGGCCGCCGGCAACAAGGCCACGAGCCACAGCGGCGCGAACCAGAACATCCAACGGAAACCGCTGGTCATGCCGCCGTAATTGCGATCGATTTGCGGCCGTGTCAAATAGAATGCCAGGCAGACGACGGACACCACCGCGATCAGCACCGCCAGGTCGCGCTGACCACCGCGCCACAGCAGCGTCAGTCCCCACAGGCTCAGCAGCCAAATCGGCGTCAGCGATAGCACGCCATGATGTCCAATCGTCGCGTGCAGCACGTACGTACCCATCGACGGCTCGCCCTGGTCGATGCCCACCGGATGGCGCCAGTAGCTTTCGCGCTCCTTGCCGTCGCGCACGTACGTGTAGTCGTACCAATTGTCGCTGGGATCAGTTTTGCTGCGATGGGCATAGGGCGGTCGCAGGCTGTCATGGGCTAAGTAGTTCGTGCCGCAGGCCGCCAGCGCCACCACAAGCGCGGCCGGCAAATAGCCGACGAGCGTTTCGCGCGGCGCCTTCCAGGCGAGCGCCGCCCCCAGCAGCACACACAGCGAGAGCGCCGGCAGTTCGCAGGTCACGGCCAGGGCGGCAAACAACCCCGCGGCGACGAAATAGCGCAACCGCCGCTCGCCATCCTGCCAGATCCTCCACCCTGGATACACGGCCAGCAACACGCACACCGCGCCGGGCAAATGATTGTTGATCGTCACGACGAACGTGGTCAAAAACGTGCCGAAGGCGGCCGCGGCAACCATGAAAATGCGGCCCCAGTCGGTCGTTCCCAGCCGCTCGGCCCACCGCGCCAGGACCACGAAGTAGACCAGCAGCGGCACGAGGTTGAACAGCACTAGCAGTCCGCGGCCGATCTCGTAAGGATATTCGCCCAGCGACGCGCCCGTCGTGTGGTAGATCACCCAATACGGTCCGGCAATCAGCGTGGCCATTAGCGGCGGCTTGCTCGAATACAAGTGCGGCTCCCCTTGCCGATCGGGGTGCTTGACCATGTCGATCGTATCCCACCCTGGCTCGGCCACGACGTCGTCGATCGCATAGGTGCCATGTTCGACTAGCGAACGCACGGTGGCCCAGCGGCTACGGTCGTTGGCACTCAGAAAGGGGCGCTGCCGTTGCCAGTCGCGGCGGCCTTGGCGGTAGAGATGGCTTTCCAGCCCGATGGCGTCAACCGAGTTGACCGCCATGATCCGACCCAGCATGCCGCCGCTGGCCAGGGCGATCAGCAGCGCATATACACCCCAACGCAAACGGGCCGATGGGTCGGGAGGGGCGTTCATGTGCGGGTAGGCGCGTGGTCGGCGTGCTCGGTGGTCCGCTCGGCAATCGAGTACGTGTCAGCGTCGCGCAGCTGATAGGCGGTGATCAATTCGGCCAGAAAGCCCATCGACATGAATTGCCCGCCCAGTAGCATCGCCCCCAACGAATACACCAGCGCCGGTCGCTGGTGGAGCGGCATCAAGTTCCACTGTGGGTTTGCTTGAGCCAGCACCCAGTAAACGGTCAGGTACGCCAGGCCCAACCCGCCGAGCGCAAAGAACACCAGCCCCAGCGCGCCGAGCAAATGTTGCGGCCGCTGGCCAAAGCCAGTCAAGAACTTCACGGTCAGCAGGTCGAGAAAGCCCTTGATCAAGCGGCGGACACCGTATTTCGAGCGGCCGTAAGCGCGCGGCCGATGTTGTATCGTGATTTCGCCGACGGCAAAGCCCTTGGCAGCGGCCAGCACCGGCACGAAGCGGTGTAGCTCGCCGTAGAGCCGCACTTCATTGAGCACCGCGCGGCGGTAACACTTCATGCCGCAGTTGTGGTCGTGCAACCGCACGCCCGTCAGCCAACTAACCATGCCGTTGAATACGCGCGACGGCCAGACCTTATGCCAGGGATCGTGCCGCACCTGTTTCCAGCCGCTCACCACGTCCAATTCCTCGGACATCGCCGCCAGAAAGCGAGGAATTTCGCGAGGGTCGTCCTGCAAGTCAGCATCGAGCGTCATCACCAGGTCGCCTTCCGATGCCTTGAAGCCAGCCGATAGCGCAGCGGCCTTGCCAAAGTTGCGGCGAAAGCGAATGCCCCGCACGCGCGAGTCCTGCTGCGCAAGCCGGCGAATCGCGCTCCACGAGCCGTCGGTCGAGCCGTCGTCGACCATCACGATGTCGAGGTCGTAGCCGTGCTGGCGCGCAACCTCGTCGAGCTCCTGGTGCAAGCGCTCCAGGCTCTCGCGTTCGTCCAGCACGGGAATCACAACCGATAACATGCGGGCAGGCCCTAACCACGCGGGCAATCAGGCTGGCAGCGGGCTCGCATCAAGAGCGGCCAGACGCCGTGAGCTCGGTCGTCGTGGGCGCAGCCGGCTTTGGCCGGGGGCGCCAGCCCAACAAGTATAGGATAATCGAAATCCCCAGCTCCGACACTAGCATCACCAGGCGGAAGAGCACGGCCGAAATCAGGGTGCCGGCGTGGCCGATGCCCACCCAGAACA
>CAZPED010000324.1:0-5245 GCA_964585335.1 uncultured Planctomycetaceae bacterium
CGGTCGAAGCACAGTGCCCTTAGCGAGCCCTCGGCGTCGAGGGCCGTGGTCAGCCACACCTGGTTGCCATAGACCACGGGGGACGACCAGCCGAGCCCTGGCACGGGAGTCTTCCAGCGAATGTTTTCGTTTTCGCTCCACGACGTGGGCACTCCGGTGGCGGTGGCATGTCCCTGTCCGCCGGGACCGCGAAACTGCGGCCAGTTGTCGCCGGCCAGCGCGGCCGAAGTCGTGGTCAGCAACAGCAGGGCCAACAGCAAAAGCTTCCGCATGGCAATCTCGAGGGGGGGCTGATTTGCCTAGTAAATGATCTTGAGCGTGGGCAAGGCCCGTTGCAGTGACGCGATTCCTTGCGGGCTGATCTTGGTGGCGCGGAGGTTGATTTCGGCCAGTTGCGACCAGCCGGCGATATGTTCGAGCGCCGCATCGGTGATTTGCGTATTCGACAGATTGGCGGCCGTCAGCCGGCCGAGCCGCGCGAGAATGAGCATGCCGCGGTCGTCGAGCTGGGTGCCCGCCAGATTGATGGCCGTGAGGTTGCCCATGCGCACGAGCGAGGTCATGCCGGCCGACGTGACGTCGGTGCCTTCGAGCGAGAGCATTTGCAGCGCTGCGCAGCGTTCGAGCTTCGCCAGCCCCTCGTCGGTGATGGGCAGGTTGGCCAGGTCGATGATCTCCAGCCCGCGCACCTTGGTGAGCATCAGCAGCCCCGAGTCGGTAACCTGCGAGTTGCCCAGGTAGATGCCGCGCAAGGAGTGCATGGTTTGCAGATAGGCCAGTCCGCTGTCGCTCACCTGGGTAAAGTCGAGCCAAAGGGCTTCGAGCTTGCCCATGCCTTGCAGGCTGGCCAGCCCCTGATCGGTGATGTTGTTGTACGACAGCTTCAATGCCCGGAGGTTTTTCAGCCGCACGAGGTGACCGACGCCGCGATCGGTCAACTTGGCGTCGAAAAGGTACAGTTCTTCGAGCAGCGGCAGGCGGCTGACAATTGCCAGACCCTCGTCGCCGGTCAGCGTCCAGCAGAGATTGAGGATCTTCAGGTTTTGCAGCGTGGCCAGGTGCGCCAATCCCGCGGCCGAGGTTTTGGTGTCGTGCAGCGCCAGGCCTTCGAGCCTTGCCAGGCCGGCCAGTTGTTCGAGTCCCTGGTCGGTGACGCGGGTTTGTTGCAGTTTGAGCACCTGCAAGTTCTTCAGTTTGCTGAGCTGTGCGAGTCCCTGGTCGGTGACGTTGGTGCGCGACAGGTCGAGCCAGCGAAGCGTGGGGAGCCCGGCCAGTTGCGCGAGTCCCTCGTCGTCGCCGTTCCAGGTGACGACCAGAAACGGCTTGCCGCGCTCGTCGCGTTCGACGTCGATCTGGGCGCCGTAAGGTTCGAGTTGCTTCAGCGCATCGGCCTGTTGTTTGCCAGAGCCCATCCAGCGAAACGAAGCGGCGTCGCGCATGCCGTCGAGCACGCGCTGCGAAGGCTTGGGGGCCTTGGTGCTGGGGGGCGGAGCATCTTCGGCGGCAACCGCCGCCAGGCCCAGCAGCACCGAACCGCACAGCCAACAGGTGATCGATCGGCGCATCACGGTCGCTCTTGGGACATGTATTGAGATAAGGTGCGTGGCGGCTTAGGCTCGGCCCGCGCCGCGGCACGATCCGCCGTGGCGGCGTTGCGCGCACCAGGTTGCCCAGCGGCTGCCGGTTTGCTGGCGGCGCGGGGTGACGAGCTGCCGGAGGCGCGCTGCTGAGCGGTTGCTTGCGCGCCGCGTTTGCCGCTGGCCTGGGTGCGGTCCAGCTCATTCCAGGTGGCTCGCTCCACGCCGTCGCGCCGTGGTTGCTGTGGGCGCGCCTTGGGCGCCGCCTTGCGCGTGCCGGGAATCAGGTCTTTAGCCCCCGCGACCAGTCGATCGAAATAGCCGGGCTGATCGGCGGCGGGCAACGGGCGGCCGCAGGCGAACGTCGTCGCCGCGGCGAGCAGCAGGTACAGCGCGCAACGCAACAGTTGCATGGGCCTCGGGCCTCGTGCCACGAAGTGTGAGCAGTTTCCCCCATGGGGGGCGGAAGTGTTGCAAAAACCCCGCGCGCGGTCCAGAGCGGCTTGTGCCCGCTAGCAGGTGTCCGCGAGCTGGGCCGCCCGCGGGTCGAAGTGCCGTGCTTATCAAATGGGCTGGATGCTCGTTGCAGCCTGGCGCAACGCCATTTTTCTGCTAGCCGGACTGTACACTCGTCCCCTACAATCAGTGGTTCGCCCTGTTGCGCCCAAGGATCGGACTCAGACCCACCCGCCAAGAGCCTATGGCCGCCGCCGACATCGTGATCAAGGGAGCCCGCGAGCATAACCTGCGGGACGTCCACCTCACGCTGCCCCGCAACCGCTTGATCTGCCTGACGGGCGTCAGCGGTTCGGGCAAAAGTTCCCTGGCATTCGACACGCTTTATGCCGAGGGGCAAAGACGTTACGTCGAGAGCCTGTCGAGTTTTGCCCGGCAGTTTTTGGGGCAAATGCCCAAGCCCGACGTCGACTACATCGGCGGCCTGAGCCCGTCGATTTCCATATCGCAGAAGTCGTCGGGGCAGAACCCCCGCTCGACGGTCGGCACGATCACCGAGATCTACGACTACCTGCGCGTGCTCTACGCCCGTACCGGTCAGGGGCACTGTCCCAAGTGTACCCGGCCAATTACGGCTCAGACGCGCGAACAGATTATTGAGCGGATTAACCAGTTGCCCCAGGGTTCCCGGTTTGTCGTTTTGGCGCCGCTCATCCGCGCCCAGAAGGGTGAATACCGCGACCTGTTTGTCGACTTGCTGAAGCAAGGGTTTGCCCGCGCCCGGGTCGATGGCCGCACGGTCTCGCTGACCGACGACCTGAAGCTCGACCGCCAGATGCGGCACAACATTGAGGTGGTGATCGACCGACTGGTGGCTGGCGACTCGCGGGCGCGGCTGGCCGAGGCCGTCGAATTGGCGTTGAAGATGGGTGGCGGCAGCCTGATTGTGGCCACGCAAGAGACGGGCGAGGTCGCGCCGACGAGCGAAGCCCCCACTGCCCCGCGCAAGCGGAAGCGTAAAGGAGAACCGGCCGGCGACAACCCGGCCGATGCAGAGCCCGTGCTGCTGGCCGGCGACATGCAACTGTCGGCCCACTATGCCTGCACGCATTGCGGCATCAGCTTCGAGCCCCCCAGCCCGCAACTGTTCAGCTTTAACAGTCCGCAAGGCATGTGCACTTCGTGCGACGGTCTGGGCGAAGTGTACAGCTTCGATCCGCAATTGCTGGTGCCCGACGCCAGTTTGTCGTTCAAGCAAGGTTGTTTCGAGCTGCTGGGCCCTTGGCGCGAGATGGGGCGCTGGCGGCGGCACATCTACCAGGGCGTGGCCGATACGATCGAACACAAGCGAGAGCTGGCCAAGGGAACGCTGCTCGATACGCCCTGGGGGGAGCTCGACCCCGCGCTGCGCAAGCTCTGGTTGTGGGGCACGGGGGACGAGCACATTACGTTCACCTGGCGCCAGGGGGCCAGCGGCCACAAGTACGGCGGCAAGTACGAGGGCATCATCCCCTCGCTGATCGACAAGCACCGCGGCTCGCAAAGCAAGATGCAAGTGCGGCAGCTCGAAAAATACATGCACGTGATGCACTGCGGCGCGTGCGATGGCCAGCGGCTGAATCCGCAGGCCCGCGCGGTGACGATCGCCACGGCCAACCCTCGGTTTGCCGAGCGCCCCGCGCGCTCGCTCCCCGAGGTGTGCTCGCTGCCGGTGAGCGACGCGGTCGAGTTCTTCAGCGAGCTGACGCTCGACCCCACGCGGGCCATGATCGCCACCGAGGTGCTCAAGGAAATCCGCGGCCGGCTGGGTTTTTTGAGCAACGTGGGGCTCGACTATTTGACGCTCGACCGCACGGCTCCCACGCTCTCGGGCGGCGAATCGCAGCGCATTCGCCTGGCGGGTCAGATCGGCTGCGGCCTGGTCGGCGTGCTTTATATTCTCGACGAGCCCTCGATCGGCCTGCACCCGCGCGACAACGATCGCCTGCTCGACACGCTCACGCAACTGCGCGACTTGGGCAATACGGTGGTCGTGGTCGAACACGACGAAGACACGATGCGGGCAGCCGACCACATTATCGACTTTGGACCCGGGCCCGGCGTGCGCGGCGGCGAGGTGGTGGCCTCGGGCGACGCGGCCTCGATTGCCCGTTCGACGCGCAGCCTGACGGGCCAGTATCTTTCGGGCAAGCGGCAGATCGAAGTGCCCGACCAGCCCCGCCCGATCGGCGAGCAGCGGCTGAAGATCGTGGGGGCGACGCACAACAATCTCAAGGACGTCGACGTCGAGATTCCGCTCGGCGCGTTCGTGTGCGTGACGGGCGTTTCGGGTTCGGGCAAGAGCTCGCTGGTGGGCGACATTCTGGTCGAGGCCTTGCGGCGCGACCTCAACGGCGGCGAAGGCGAGCCCGGCCAGCACGAGCGAATCGAGGGTCTCGACCATCTCGACAAGCTGATTGCCATCGATCAATCGCCCATCGGGCGGACGCCGCGCTCGAACCCGTCGACCTACATCAAGCTGTTCGACGAGATTCGCGACCTCTACACCCAACTGCCCGAGTCGAAACAGCGCGGCTACAAGGCCGGGCGGTTCAGCTTTAACGTCTCGGGCGGGCGCTGCGAGGCCTGCGAGGGGAACGGCTCGAACAAGCTGGAGATGGATTTTCTGGCCGACGTGTGGGTGACCTGCCCCGTGTGCGAAGGCCATCGGTTCAATCGCGAAACGTTGCAAGTCCGCTTCAAAGGCAAGTCGATTGCCGAAGTGCTGGAAATGGACGTGCAGCAGGCGCTGCAACACTTCGAAAACATTCCCAAGATCCGCCACAAGCTGCAAACGCTGCACGACGTGGGGCTCGATTACATCAAGCTTGGCCAGCCCTCGCCCACGCTGTCGGGCGGCGAAGCCCAGCGCGTGAAGCTGGCCCGCGAACTGGTCAAGAAGAGCACCGGCAAAACGCTGTACTTGCTGGACGAGCCGACGACGGGGCTGCACTTTGCCGACATTCACCTGCTGCTCAAGGTGCTGCACGACTTTGTCGATGCCGGCAACACGGTGCTGGTGGTCGAGCACAACCTGGACGTGATCAAGACGGCGGACTGGATCATCGACCTGGGGCCCGAAGGCGGCGACGGCGGCGGCGAGATCGTGGCCGTGGGGCCGCCGGCCGAGATCATCGCCAACCAGCGTTCGCACACCGGCCGCGCGCTGGCGG
>CAZPED010000325.1:0-5241 GCA_964585335.1 uncultured Planctomycetaceae bacterium
TGGAATCGCCTTAGCCAGCAATTCGGCTTCCTGGTCAACGAGTTCTATCCCGACCTGCTGGCCAAACATCCGAACTGCTGGCAGGCCCATTATCAGGCCGGCCAGCTCTTCGCCGAAAAGTACAACACGGCCGACGCCACCAAGTCGCTGCAAGCCGCGCTGGCCATCAATGCCAGCGCTGCCGAGGTGCATGCCGCCCTGGGCCGCCTGGCACTCGACGGCTTCGACATCGCCGCAGCGCAAACCGCCTGTCAGCGCGCGCTCGAAATCAATCCCCAACTGCTGGCCGCCTGGCATCTCAAGGCCGACATTCACCTGGCCAACTTTGCCCCCCGCGAGTCCGCGCTGGCCCTGGCCGACGCGCTCAAGCTGCACCCCGCCAGCGAAGAAACCCTCGGCCGGCTGGCCGCCACCTACTGGGCCGTCGACGGCCCAGCCCGCTCCCACGCCGACTCACGCTTCGGCAAACTGGCCGCCGAAGTGAATCATCGCAATCCGCACGCCGGCGTTTTCTATAGCGCCCTGGGCGATGCCCTCGATCGACTGCGCCGCTGGCCGGCCGCCGCCGACTTTTACCAGCAGGCCATCGAACGCATGCCGCAGCTCGCGGCTTCCCGCGGTCAGCTGGGGCTGGTGCTGATGCGCCTGGGCGACGAACCGCGCGCCAAGCAAGTGCTCGACGAGGCGTTTCAGGCCGATCCGTTCAACGTGCGGGTCAACAACACACTCAAAGTGCTCGAAGTGCTCGACGGCTACGAGACTCTCGAAACCGAGCACTTCCGCATCAAGTTCGATCCCCAGAAAGATAAGCTTACGGCCCAATACATGGGCCAGTGGCTCGAGGAAGTCTACCCACAGCTCGTGCGTCAACTCGGCTACGAGCCCCAGGACAAGTCGCTGTTCGAGGTGTTCAATCAGGCGCGCAACACGGACGGCCACGGCTGGTTCAGCGCGCGGATGGTCGGCCTGCCGCACATCCATCCCATTGGCGCTTGCGCCGGCAAGATCGTGGCGCTCAAGTCGCCCAGCGAGGGGCCGCAGCGTTTCAACTGGTCGCGCGTGCTCAAGCACGAGTTTGTTCATGTGCTCAACTTGCAGCAGACAGACTTCAACATTCCGCACTGGTTTACCGAGGCCCTGGCCGTCGTCAACGAAGGCTACGAGCGCCCGCGCGAGTGGACCGAGCTGCTTGCCCGCCGCGCTCGCCAGTCCAAGTTGTTCACGCTCGACACAATCAACCTGGGCTTCATTCGCCCGCAGTCGAGCGACGATTGGATGCTGGCCTACTGCCAGGCCGAGCTTTACGCCCGCTACATGCTCGAGCGGTTCGGCGACCAGGCCGTGGCGAAAATGCTGGCCGCTTATGCCGACAACCTCACCACGCCCGAGGCGCTGGGCCGCTCCTTCGGCGTCGAGGTGGCCGACTTTGAGCGAGGCTACGACGAGTACTTGCGGAAAATCATCGCCCAGTTGCCGCTGGCCGCTGCGGCCGAGCTGTCGCTCGTCGAGCTGCAAAAGGCCCGCTCAGAGCGCCCCGACGATCCGCAGCTGATGGCCCAATGGGCCCAGGCGCAGCTGGGGCGCAAGAGCTACGTCGAGGCGCGCCGCTGGGCCGACGAGGCCTTACGCCGCGATCCCCGCAACCCGCTGGCCCACTACGTGCGCGCCCGGCTGCACCTGCTGGTCGGCGAGAACCAACAGGCCCTCGACCGCCTCAACGCCGCGCTCGACCGCGAGCGGCCGCAAGAAAACGTGCTGGCCTTGCTGGCCGGCCTGAAAATGCGGGCCGAAGACTACGCCGCCGCGGCCGATTTGTATCAATTGGGCGTAAAACGCGACCCGCAATCCGCCAAGTGGCTGAAGTCGCTGGCCGCCGTCTATTTGAAGTCGGGCGAGCAGGATAAACTAAAACCTGTGCTGGCGCAGCTCGTCGCCCTCGACCCCGACGACCTGACGATGCGCAAGAAGCTGGCCCAGCTGGCTGTCGCCGAGCGCGACTGGCCGGCCGCCGAGCGCTGGACGCTGGAAGCCATTCGCATTTACGTGCCCGATCCGCAGCTGCATCGCTGGCGGGCCCAGGCGCTCGAAGGGCTCGAACGTGCCGCGCCCGCCGCGGCCGAGTATGGTGTGGCCGCTGAACTGGCGCCCGCCGAGCTCGACCTACGGCTGGCCCAGGCCCGGCAGTTGGTGCGGGCCGGCCAGCGCGACCAGGCCCGCGCCGTGCTGGCCGAACTGCTCAAGCGCGACGGTAAATACCCTGGCGCCCAAGAACTACTGGAGAGTCTCGAGTGAACGCCGATCAGCAGCCCGCCGAACCCATCGCCGCCCCCACGGTCACCTTGGCCGACTTCCAGCGGCTGATCCGCGACATGTATTACGAAAAAGACCTGGCCCGCGGCGTCGACGGCACGTTCATGTGGCTGATGGAAGAAGTGGGCGAACTGGCCGGCGCCCTGCGCAGCGGCACCCACGAAGACCGCCTCGGCGAGTTTGCCGACGTGCTGGCTTGGCTGGCCACGATTGCCAATGTGGCCGGGGTCGACCTCAGCCAGGCCGTGGCGCTCAAATACGGCGCGGGCTGTCCCGGCTGTGGTCACTTCGTCTGCACGTGTGCCGACGCGGAGAAGCCATGACCCGCACCGAGTTGTCGGCCATCGGCAGCCCCGCGGCGCAGGCGTCGTCGGCGGCCAGCCGCAGCGGTTGTTCGTTGCGTCGCGCGCTGCTGGCGATTGCCGCGCGGGTCGCCTGTTGTGCGATGGCCCTGGCCGGGCAGAATGCGTCGTCGGCCGAAGCCGAGGCCAACGCGCCTGCCGCGAATGTGCCACCCGCCGCGCCCGCGATCGACCGGGTTGCCCTCGGTTTTGCCGGCAGCTTCAAAGTCGGTTTTTGGACCCCGGTCGAGGTGCTCGTTCGCGGCGGCCCCCAGCCGCTCGAAGCCACGCTCGACCTGGTCGTCGTCGACGGCGACGGCGTGCCCAGCCGGGTCCGCCGGCCCGTGCGGGTTGAAGCTGGCGGCCGGCAGGTCACGAGGCTCGAGGTCAAGGTCGGGCAGCCGTATGCGCCCATCCGCTTCGAGCTGCGCAGCGGCGAACAGGTGATCTCTAGCCTCGAACTCTCGCGCGACGATCCCCAACTGTCCGGCCTGTTGCCTTCGACGCGGCCGCTGGTCGTTGCGCTTGGCTCGCCGTTCGTCCAGACCGACACCTTCACCTTTGAGCAGCGGCAGTTGGCCGTGGCCAATGTTGAGGAAATCGACGCGCTGCCCGATCACTGGTTTGGCTACGAGGGGGTCGATTGCGTGGTGCTGGCCACGCACGATGCCCCTTTCGTGGCCCGGCTGTTGGCCGCGCCCACCAAGCTTGCGGCGCTCACCCAGTGGGTTCGGCTCGGCGGCCGCCTGTTGCTCAGCGTGGGTAGCCAGGCGCCGGCAGCGCTGGCCCCCGGCTCGCCGCTGGCCGAGCTGGTGCCGGGCACGTTCGAGTCGCTCGTGCCGCTGCGACAGTCGGTAGCGTTCGAAACCTACGTCGAGACCGGCGACGTGCTCGACATCGCCCCCGGTGCTCCGCTGCAAGTGCCAAGATTGCGGGGGGCCGATGGCCGCATCGAAGCCTACTCGGGCAGCCATGCCCGCGACTTGCCGCTGGTCGTGCGCCACCCGCTGGGCTTTGGCGAAGTCACGCTGCTGGCGGCCGACCTGGCGCTGCCGCCGTTCGACACCTGGCGGTCGCGGCCCCAACTGCTCGACAAGCTGCTCCGCCGCTCCGCGCTGGCCGACGGCCTGCCGCAAGGCACGCTGGGACAGGTCACCACGCTGGGCTTCGAAGATCTGACCGGCCAGCTCCGCGGCGCGCTCGATCAGTTCGACGGCGTCACGCTGGTGCCCTTCTGGCTCGTGGCCGTGCTGATCTTTGCCTACGCGGTTTGCATCGGGCCGCTCGATTACTTACTGGTCAAGCGATTGCTGCGCCGCATGGAGGCCACCTGGCTGACCTTTGCGCTCACGGTCGTGCTGTATAGCGCCGGCGCTTATGCCCTGGCCTATGGGCTAAAGGGAGACCAACTGCGGATCGACCGGATCGACCTGGTCGACGTCGACACCAGCAGCCAGCTCGTCCGCGGCACCAGTTGGCTCAACCTGTTCAGCCCCCAGACCGACACCTTCGACCTGACGCTGCGGCCCGAGGTCGCCGCCGCCGCCGCGCCCCCGGGCGTGCTGCTCTCGTGGCTCGGTTTGCCGGGCTCGGGCTTTGGCGGCATGGATCCGGCCGGCGCCAGTTCCTCGCTGGCCGGCGGCGCTTGGGGCGGCACCACGCTGTTTACCGAGCCCTACGATTTCGCTCCCCAGCTCAACGCGCTCGAGCGGTTGCCGATTGCCGTCTGGTCGAGCAAGGCCCTGGTCGGACGCTGGTGGGCCGAAGCGCCCAGCGCCATCGAGGGCAACCTCACCGACCAGGGCAAACTCACCGGCACGCTGACCAACCGGCTCGACGCGACTATCGAGGAGGGCGTGCTACTGTTCGATCGCTGGGCCTACCCGATTCGCGACTGGCGGCCCGGCGCGGCGCTGCGGGTGCAAAGCGACTTGAACCAGCAAACCGTCGACACCTACCTGCGGCACGTGGTCGTCCGCGGCGACCGCAACGTGGCCCCGCCGTACGACCGCGCGTCGTTCGACGTCCGCCGCCTGGTCGAGGTGCTCTCGGCCCACGAGCTGGCCGGCGGCAGCAAGTACACGGGCCTGGCCAACGACTACCAGGGCTTTGTCGATCTTAGCCGGCTGGTGCAAAACCGCCGCGCGGTCTTGTTGGGGCGCGTCGCCCGCCGCGCCGTCACGCTCGAGCGCGATGGCCGCTCGCTCGACGACGCGCCGGGCGGCCAGTGGACCTTTTATCGTTTCGTGTTTCCGGTCGAAGTGCCCGAGAACAACCCCTAGTTGAACCGGCCCTTCTCTTTACACTTCGAGCGCGCGACTTCAGGCGAGGAACCTTGCGGTGATTGAAGCACACGACCTGAACATGAAATACGGCGAGTTGTACGCCGTCAAAGCCTTGGAGCTCGACCTCAAGAAGGGGGACGTGTTCGGCTTCATTGGTCCCAATGGCGCCGGCAAAACCACCACCATGCGCATCCTGGCCACGCTGCTCAATCCCACCTGGGGCGAGGCCTACGTCTGCGGCTACTCGACCTACACCGGCGCCCGCGACATCCGCCGCTTGGTCGGCTTCATGCCCTCCTTTTTCG
>CAZPED010000326.1:0-5237 GCA_964585335.1 uncultured Planctomycetaceae bacterium
AACCCGGCCAGCGGGGTCACCAGCATCAGCGAGGTGAGGCCAACCTGCGGCGGCCGGCACAGCGACTGCGGAGCCGCATACGGGTTGGGCCCAGTAAGGCCTTCGCCCTCGGCCAGCGGCCCCCGGCACAGCCAGCAGCCCGTGCTGCCGGCGACGCGTTCGGCGCCGCATTGGGGGCATTTAGGCGGCGAAATCACCGTGGAAGTCGACATGGCAGCAGCTCCTTACCCGCGAGCGAGCGATTCGCCCGGCATCCTCCCTGGTTTCATCGTACCGCATCCAGCCGGGCGGCATACTCTTGCGCCAACGAGCGGACCTGCCGCACGACCTGGCCCAGAATCACACCGGTCATGGCCAGGGCCACGAGCATAATCAGCTGCTGGTAGCGCGGCACGAGCAACTGCCGCTCGGGCGCGGCAAACCAGCGGGCAAAGCCCAGCAGCCACAGGTAGCCGGCCATGCTCGCCAGCGTGGCGCACCAGACCAGCGACAATTGAAACCGCAATGCCGAGCCGGCGATCACCAGAAAATAGCCAACGACCAGCGGGCTGCGGGGCCCATCGGCCACGGTCAGGATCGTGGTCAGCAGAATCACGTCGCAGGCCGTGGTGGCGTACTTCAGTCCGGCGGGAAAAATGTGCAGCCGCAGGCACACGTGCGTGGCCAGCGCCACCATGGTCCAGGCCACGGCCAGAGCGGTCATCGCCTGGTGGAACTTCAGGTCGACCGTGGCCGGCATCTCAAAAGGCCCCAGGTCCACGCCGTGGTAATTCAGCAGCTCGATGGCGTAAAAAGCCCCGATGGCGATGATCCGCAGCAGGTTGGCGCGGGCTTCGCCCGAGTATTCGCGCCAGCGGCTGAGGATGAACCATTGGCGGTCCTCCTGCGGCGCGGGCATCGCCGGGTAGCGGGCAGAAGTCGGGCCGCCCTGGGCAGTGGGAGCTGGTGACATCCGTGGGGTCTCCGATGACGGGAGCGGCGGGCCAGGAATTGCCCAATGTAATCATTTGCACCGATTCGGCCAGCAGGGATTTGCCGCCGCCGGGCGTGCCCAGCGTCCGGCGGCCGACCGGACGAGTGCCGGAAAACCGCGGCCCGACGGCCCCTCGGCGCGGCTGCCGATGCAATTTTTCGCGTGGCTTGTTGCGAATAACCGTGCGGTTACCTAGACTCGAACCTCATTCCGCCCGGCGGCCAGCAGCCGCCCGCTCGCGCCTCCTTCTGGAACGTCACATGGCTAAGTCCAACACGTACAAATACCTCGACTTGAAAGATGCCGGCGAAGTATTGGTCGTCGGCTTCAAGCAGGCGTCGATTCTCGACCAGGCCATCATCGACGCCATTGGCGGCGAACTGGACCAGGCCGCCCTCGAGGCTTCGGGCAACCGCAAAATGCTGCTCAATTTTCAGAGTGTCGAATACATGTCGTCGGCCATGCTCGGCAAACTCATCAAGCTGCACAAGCGCTGCAAGAACGACAAAATCAAGCTCAAGCTGTGCAGCATCGCCCAGAACCCGCTCGACGTCTTCAAGATCACGAATCTCGACAAGCTGTTCGAAATTCAAAAAGACGTGCCGGCCGGCGTCGCCGCCTTTGGCTGACCTCGGCGGGACTGGCCAGGCTAATCGTCGATGGGCACACCTGGCTGGTCGCGGTGGGGTCGATTCGGCCTGAATCAGCAGCCAGGCCCCTGAGCGGCAGTGAAGCTTGCACGCCCCTTGAGCCTGGGCGAAAAAAACCGCCCGAACTTCAGCGTGACACACCCCTTCTGGGTAGGTTACAATGCTGGGCTGCGGAAGCAGAGCCCCGTCCGTTTCACCGTCGCGTGCGCGTTCGCCGCACTCCAGGGCCTGCCTGCCCGCACTGGAGGTGACGCATGCATTTGCCGGCGTCGTTTTCGAGGCCGCGGGCCGAGCGCCCATCGCGACTTGCGTCTTACCGCAAGCGGCTGTCCGTGATTGCCGTCGGCGCAGTAGCCCTGATCGGCGGCGGTTGGGGGCTGACCCACTACCTGGTCGGCGACGGCAAGCTGGCGGACATGATCACCCAACAGGCGACCGTCGGCACATTCACGCACGACGTGGTCGAACGGGGCGAACTGGAGAGCTCGGCCAACGTGGCCATTCGCTGCGAGGTCCAGTCGCGCGGCACAGGCTCGAACGGGGTGAAAATTCTGGAGATCGTGCCCGAGGGGACGATCGTCAAGCAGGGCGACTTCCTGGTTCGCTTCGACGACGCGGCCCTGCAATCGGAGCGGACGACGCAGCTGATCAACGTCAGCTCGGCCGAAGCGGCCGCCGCGCAATCGGAGAACGATCTCGAAGCGGCCGTCATCGCCAAGAAAGAGTACGAACACGGCGAGTTCGAAACGGAAAAGGAAAAGCTGCACGCCGAAATCCTCGTGGCCAGCGAAAACAGCAGCCGTGCCAAAGAGTCGGTGTCCTTCTCCGAAAAGATGGTCCGCCGCGGCTACATGCCGCCCCGTCAGCTGCGCATCGACAAGTTCGACCTGGCCAAGGCACAAAGCGACCTTAAGATCGCCAACGTCAAACTCAACGCCCTGACCGAGTTTACCCGCGCCAAGAAGCTCACCGAGCTCGACGCCAAGGTAAAAACGTGCGATGCCAAGCTCAAGTCGGACCAGGCCAAGCTGGCGCTCGAAAAGCAAAAGCTGCAAACGCTCGAGTCGCAAATTGCCAAGTGCGTGATTCATGCCCCCGCGGCCGGGCAGGTGATTTACGATCATGAGCAGGACAATTGGCGCGGCGCCGAGTACCAGATCAAGCAAGGCACCGTGATTCACGAACAACGCGTCGTCATTCGGCTGCCCGACCCCAAGCAAATGCAGGTCGTGGCCAAGGTGGCCGAGTCGCGGGTCGACCTGATCAAGCCGGGCATGCCGGCCAGGCTCGAGATCGAAGGGCTGCCCGGCGTCGAGCTGCGGGGCGAAGTGACCAAGGTGAACGAGTACCCCGTGTCGGAAAACTGGTTCAACGCCAACGTCAAGGAATACGCCACGAAGATCCGCGTCATTGATCCGCCCGACGGACTGCGCCCGGGCATGACCGCCAAGGCGGCCATCCGCGTCGAGACGATTTCCGGCGTGCTGCAGGTGCCGATTCAGGCCGTCTTTCAGCATGGGCGCAAGCACTACTGCTTGGTCCGGCAAGGCGTGGCAGGGCTCGAACCGCGCGAAGTGCTCGTCGGCTCGACCAACGAAAAGTACCTGGTGATTCGCGACGGGCTGACGCCCAGCGACAACGTGCTGATGAACCCCCGGGTGTTCAAGAACGAGCTCAATCTGCCGGCCCTCGATGCCGAGCAGCCGGAGCCGGGGCAAACTTCGGCCCAACTGGCCGCCAGGCAACCAAAGCCCAACAAACCGGCGGCAGCCGCGGCGCCGGAAAGGGGCTTATGAATGGCCTGGGACTGCGGGCCTGGAGCCTGGGCGTGCGCAGCCTTAAGCTTCACCCGCTCCGCTCGCTATTGACCATTCTGGGCATGCTGGTCGGAGTGGCCAGCGTGATCTGGCTATTGGCCATCGGGCATGGCATCAGCGCTTCGGTACAGCGACAAATCGAATCGCTGGGGGCCGACAACATCATCGTCCGCTCGATCAAGCCGCGGCGCGACACGGCCGAGTCGCAGCCGCGCGGCATCATGGCCTACGGCCTGACGCGGCGCGACTTCGATCGCCTGCAAGAAACGATTCCCACCGTGGCCCAGGCCTTGCCGGTGCGCGAGCTGCGCCGCGAGTTTCGTCACGGGGCGCAAATGGTCGACGGACGGCTGGTGGGCTGCACGCCCGAGTACGCCACGGTCACGCACCTCGACCTCGACGAGGGTCGCTTCCTCACCGAGGCCGACCTGAGCGGCAAGCGCAACGTGTGCGTGCTGGCCGCCCAGGTGGCCAAGCGGCTGTTTCCGATCGCCGACCCGCTGGGCCGCTCGGTGCGGATCGAAAACCTGTACTACGTTGTGGTGGGTGTGGCCAAGGAACGTGCTCCCTCGGCCGGCATCGGCGGCTCGCTGGCCGCGCAAGACTACTCGAACGACATCTACATTCCCATTAGCGATCTTTGGGCGCGGATTGGCGACACCGTGTTCACGCAGCGCAGCGGCTCGTTCGAGGGCGAGACGCTCGAGCTGAATCAGATCACGCTGCGGATCAATTCGGTCGCCAGCGTGCTGGCCACGGCCGAGATCGTGAAAAACACCCTGGCCGAATGCCACCGCGACGACGACTACGGCGTGACCGTGCCGCTCGAACTGCTCGAACAGGCCAAGACCACGCGGCTGATGTTCATGATTTTCATGGGCATCATCGCGGCCATTTCGCTGGTCGTGGGCGGCATCGGCATCATGAACATCATGCTGGCCACGGTCACCGAGCGCACCCGCGAGATCGGCATTCGCCGGGCCATCGGCGCCAAGCGCCGCGACATCGCACAGCAGTTTCTGGTCGAGACCGTCGTGCTCTCGATCGTCGGCGGTGCGGCCGGCGTGGTGGTGGGCCTGACCTGCCGCCCGCTGATCGACGCCGCGCGGGCGCTGGTGACGAGGGCCTTTCCCGCGGCGATGGAGAATCTGCCCGAGGTGATTCGCAACGTCGAGCCCGAGATCGTGCTCTGGTCGATCCCCTTGGCCTTCAGCATTTCCGTGGCCGTGGGCATCGTGTTCGGTTTGTATCCGGCGGTGCGGGCCGCGGCGATGGACCCGATCGAAGCGCTGCGCGAGCTTTAGCAACTCGGCGAATCGTTTGCGGGGCGCGGCGGCGGCGCTGCTGCGAGCAGCGGGACAGCGCCGCGCAACAAAAAAGGCCGCTCGCCCAGACTGGCTCAACCGCCCGATCCGTGGGCACTTTGAGTCACGTCTGGCCGAGCGGCCGAGTGTGGTCGACCACGAGCGGGTCGAGCGTCAGACCATGTCCTTCAGGTTCTTCAGGGCACGGACCTTCACTTTGACGCTGGCCGGCTTGGCCGGTTGATCCATCAGCTCGCCTGGCTTGAAGGGATTGGGAACGCCCTTACGAGCGGGGCGGGCGGGGACCTTCTTCTTCTCGATCTTGACCAGGCCGGGAACGGCGAACACGCCGGGGCCCTTGTTCGAGAGGCTCTTCTTGATCTCGGTGGCCAGCGCCTCGAAGACGGCCGTCACTTGCTTCTTGGTGAGACCCGTGGTCTCGGCAATGTTATTCGTGACTTCCGACTTCGACGGTGCCTTCTTCGCTGCGGCT
>CAZPED010000327.1:0-5233 GCA_964585335.1 uncultured Planctomycetaceae bacterium
ATGGAGGCCGACGACATGCACGTTGTTGAACTGCTCACCTGGCACGGGCGCAAGAGCCTGCTGCCCAAATCGAACCGCGAAAAGAAGCTGCTGGTTCAGTTTGACGGCAACCGCTTGTATCATCTCGGCGCGGGGCTAGATGCCCGCGCCGGCGGCGCGCTGTTGTTTTTCACCCTGGCCGAGCCGCTGCCGCTGGCTGGCGCCATGGCCGAGACGCCGCCCCAGTTCGAATTAATCGCCAAGGCCAAGCAGCAGCCGGGCGCCTGGGTCGATGCCCAAAAAGCCTACTCCTGGGACCTGCCGGCCTGGATTGCCCACGAGCAGCTCGACTCGGTGCAGCTGGCCAACAGCAACCTTGGCCGCAAGTCGGCGGTGGCCAACGAAACGGGGGGCAAGCCGCGCGACGCTCTGCTCTTTCCCGGGCCCACGGGTAACGGCCGCTGGAGCGAAGCCATCTACTACCATTTGCTCAATTGTGGTCTGCGCGTGCCGCCGACCGCCGGCAGCGGTTCGGGCCTGGTTGCCAACCCGCTGGGTTACAACCGCATGTACGTGCACGTCGAGGGCGAGCTGACCTATGAAAAATGGTGGGAAGGCGTCAAAGCGGGGCGGGTCGTAGTGACCAACGGACCGCTGATTCGGCCGACCGTCGAGGGCGAAATGCCCGGCTTTGTGTTTCGCGCCGCCGCGGGGCAGGAAATCGAACTGGAAGTGGGGCTAACGCTATCGACCCGCGATAAGATTTCTTATCTCGAGATCATCAAGAACGGCTCGCTGGTGCACCAAGTGCGCTTGGCCGACTGGCAAGCCACGGGGGGCAAGCTGCCGCTGCTCAAGTTCGAGAAGAGTGGCTGGTTTTTGATTCGCGCCGCCACCGAGGTGCCGGATACTTATCGATACGCGACCACGGCTCCCTACTACGTCGAAATTGGCGAACAGCCGTATATCAGCCGCTCGTCGGCCCAGTTCTTTCTCGATTGGGTCAACCAGCGGATGCAGAACCTTCAGGTTGACGATGCTGGGCAGAAAGAGGCCATCGTGCGTTGGCACGAGGAAGCGCGGCGGTACTGGCAGCAGAAGGTCGACAGCGCCACGGTGAAATAGCCGCGGGTCACCTTGGTGGCCGCGCAGTCTGGTGGGCGACTAGGTTCCCCAATCGCGTGGATAGCGGAAATCGCGATCCATCGTGCGGTGCGTCAACTTGGCGATGACCGGCAGCCGCCGTTTGTATTGGTTGCGGCGGATCATTCGCACCACGCGGTCGACGAATTCGGCGTCGAAACCCGCTGCCACGAGTTGGGCTGGCTGCCAGCGCCGATCGACCAGCAACACCAGCAGCCGGTCGACGTCGCCGTAGCTGAAACCGAGTTCGCCCTCATCGGTTTGGCCGACCCACAGATCGCCGCTGGGCGGCTTGCTCAAAATCGGCTCGGGCACGCCCAAGTAGGCGGCCAATTGCCGCAATTGGGATTTGTAAAGGTCGCCAATCGGGTTGATGGCCGAAGCCAGGTCGCCAAACTGGGTGCCATAGCCGAGCAGCAACTCGGTTTTGTTGCTGGTGCCCACGACCAGCCCCTCGAACGCGGCGCTGTGGTCGTAAAGTATGGTCATGCGCTCGCGGGCGCACTTGTTGGCCAGCCGCATTCGCGAGGCGGGGGGCAGGGCCGCGAAATAAGCGTCGATTTGGGACGTGATCGGCACGTCGATCGACTGGACGCCCAGCGCCTCGACGACCAGCTGGCTATCGCGGCGGGTTTCGTCGCTGGAAGTCTTGTAGGGCATCGTCACGGCCAGCACGTCGGCCGGGCCCAAGGCCTTGACCGCCAAATAGGCCACGACGCTCGAATCGATGCCGCCCGACAGGCCGAAAACCGCGCGGCGGAAGCCGGTGCGCGTGATCTCGTTGCGGATGAACCGCACGAGTATCTCTTCCACGAGGGAAGGGTTGATCGACAGGTCAACTTCTGGCGTGTCAGCTTTCATAACGTCTGCGCTTGATTCGCTCGAGCTCTTCGATCGTCAGCAGCAGTTGCTCGTCGCGCCCGAGCGGCGTGATCAGCCGCTGTCGGCGCAGTTCGTCGAGATCGCACGTCACGACGATCTGGCCCTCGTCGAACTGCGGCGCCGTGGCGATCAGCCGGCCATCGGGGCCCACGACCATGCTGTTGCCAAAAAAGCACAGCCCGTCCTCGAAGCCCACGCGGTTGACGACGATCACCAGCGCGCCAATCAGTTGCGAAAACGTGCGGGCCAGCAGCTCGTAGGTTTCGGCCGTGCGGATTTTTGGTCCGTCGACGCCCCGGGCCGGCGAGTTGATGATGCAGATCAGCACGTCGACTTCCTCGGCCTGCATGACCGTGGCCGACGACAAGTGCCAGAGATCCTCGCAGACCAAAAGGCCCACGCGTCCCAGCCGAGGCGAGTGAAACGCCGAGAATCGCTTGCCCGAGGAGAAATAACGCTGCTCTTCGAACAGGCCGTAAGTGGGCAGGTAGACCTTGCGATGCACGTGCAGCAGCCGGCCGGCTTCGCCGTACAGGGCCGCGTTGTAGAACTGGTGTCCTTCGGCCTCTTCGACGAAGCCCGCCACGATGCCCATCGGGCTGGCGGCCTCGACCAGCTGGGCGATCTCGGCGCTTGAGCGGTGCATAGCCACCTCGGGCACCATGTCGCGCAGAAAGTAGCCAGTCAGCGACAACTCGGGGAAGACAATCAGGTCGGCCTCGGCGTTACGGGCCGCCGCGATGTGTTCGAGGTGAATTGCCAGGTTGCGCGGCCGGTCGCCCAGGGCCGGGGCAATTTGCGCCAGGGCCACGCGCAACGGGTGGCCGCTTTCGGCCGGTGTGGCGGCACTCGGTTGCGCCGTGGGCTGGAAGGTCGTGCTCAAGGGGCGAAAACTCGATAGTTTGGAAGGCAATAGCGCGGGCACCACGGCGGCTAACTTAAGCTTCCGGCCTCACCTGGCCGATGTCAACCCGCGCGGCTGGCGGCCCGGTGGGACCTCGCGCCCGACGATCGCTACAAGCGACAACAGCCGCGCCGGAACGAGGTCCGGCGCGGCTGCCTGGTCTATAGGTGGACGACGAAAAACAAGTTACGAGTTCGACTGCGAGGGCTTTGCATCAGGCGTCTCGTCCTTTTCGCTCTCGTCCTTTTCGTAGCGGGCAATTGTGAAGGGGCGCTTCTGGCCGTTGGCCAATTGCACGCTCACGTTCCCCTTGTCGTGGGTCAGGCTGGCCAGCGACGTTTCGAACACCGCGTTCTTGGTGGCGCCGACGGTCCAGGCCACGCGCTGCGTCTTCTTATCGACGGCTCCGCGTACCGGGTGTCCCTGGTGGCCCAGCGAGTCGTAGTAGACGCCGCGGACCACGCCGTCCTTGCTCACCGCCAGACGAACCGAAGCGGTGGATTCATCCTGGCCCTTGGGCGCCAACGTGTACACGCCGAGCGGCAGCAACTTGGCGTCTTGCGGAGGATCCGTCACGCCTTCGGCGGCCAGCTGAGCCGCGGGACTGTTGTTGATGTCTTGCGATTGGGTGTCATCCGTGTCGGCATCGGTGTCCGTGTCGGCTAACTGCGTGCCGGTGTCCGCGGCCGAATCGTCGCCTGTGTCGGCGGTATAGACGGTCTGGCCGTCCGGGTAGTATCCGCCACCGGAAGCTGCTACGGCCGGCACGCCCAGGAACGAAGCGGCAGTGCCATAGGCGGCCGGCGCCCAAGCGCCGCCCCAGCCCAGGCCCCAGCCACCGCCGCCCCAACCACCCCAGCCGCCGCCCCAACCACCACCCCAGCCGCCGCCGCCCCAGCCGCCATGATGGCCGTGGTGCGAATGATGGTGACTGGCGTGATGTGAGTGGTGGCTCGAATGGTGATGGCTCGAATGATGGCTGTTGTGATGATTGCCATGGTGGCCGCCGTGATGACCGCCGCCGTGGTGGCCTCCATGATGTCCGCCGCCGTGGTGCCCGCCACCGTGCCCGCCGCCGCGAGCAAAGGCCTGTCCCGCGCTCAGGGCTCCAACGAGCGCCAGTGCCACGATGATGATGAGGTTGCGTTTCATGATGCCACCCTTCCGTTCTGAGGAGCGATGTGTCCCATTGGAATCCCTCGCGGTGTCGTGCCGTGCTCGGGGACTCGCACCGATTAACTTAAACCTAGCTCAGGATTGAGCGTGCGGCGCGCGGCTGACGCGATCGTCATAATGGCGGCGAACCGCGAACGCGCCGCGTGCGTAGACCGAAGTAGCAGAGCAGGGGCGCAAACAAATCGCCGCGTCGGCGCGGAACAGCCGACGCGGCGATGTTTGCTCTTTCGGGTTGGCCGCTCGTTACTTCGCGGCGGTCCGATTCTCTTGACGCTCGAGCGTCCATTCGCTGGTGGCGCCGTCGTTGTAGAACAACGTGACCCAGCCGTTCTGTTTGGTCAGGTTGGGTAGCAACGTTTCGAAGATGATCGTGCCTTCCTTGCCCACGGTAAAGGCCACGCGTTGGGTCTGTTTGTCGACCGCGCCGCGCACGATTTGTTCGTTGTCGCTCAAAGCGTCGTAGTAGTTGCCGCGAATGATGCCGTCCTTGTTGACGGCCAGTTGCACCACGGCCGTGGCGTTCTCGTGGTCTTCCGGCGACAGGCTAAACACGCCCAGCGGCAGGAAGTCGTCGCTCGATTTCACGTCGACCTGACCGCGCTTGGCCAGATCGCTAGCCGCCTTGTCGTCGGAGGGCGCCGTTTCGTCGCCCGGTTCGTCTTCGCCTTCTTCATCCATCGCTTCCAGCGAATCGTCGCCAGCGTCGGCCGTGTACACGGTTTCCGTTTCGACCGGCTCGGCGGCGTCGCCGGTCAGTCCCAGCCAGGCCGCGGCCGTGCCAAACGTGGCCACTGCCCAGGCGTCGGCATGCGGATGCGAGTAACGCCAGGCCTGCGGATGATTGGCGTACCAGCCCGGCGTGAACGGCTGATTCTTGCCGCTGAAGTTTGATTTGGCGGTGGTGGCCTTGGCGTCAAGGTTGTTCTTGGCACCCTGGGCTCGCGTATCGGCGTTTTGCGCATGCTCGCCATTCACGCTGCGCTCGCTCGGCTCGCTCCTGTTGCCAATCTCGCCGCGACCGGTTTCTTCGCCGCGTTCGCGGCCGTTAAAGCCGCCGGCAGCACGCGGTCCGCCGCCACGAGCTCCGCCGCCGCGAGCTTCAGCCCGATCGGCAATCAATACCAATGCTGCGACAGCGATGGCAAACGC
>CAZPED010000328.1:0-5222 GCA_964585335.1 uncultured Planctomycetaceae bacterium
CCGTGGGCCAGCGAGCGAAGGTTGTGGCTGCCCAGCGCCGTTCGCAGGTGCTCGTGGTTTTCGAGAGCAAAGCGGGTCAGCCGTTCGTAGTTGGCATCTGACTCCCACTTTTGTTGGAAGACGGGAATCGGCCAGCCCGTGGCCTGGGCATGCACGGTTTCGTAGTCCCAGTAGGCGCCTTTAACCAGGCGGACCCAGACGGGCCGTCCTCGCCGGGCCGCAAAGTCGCGTAGTTGTGCCAGATCGCGAGCCGAGTCTTTCAAATAGCACTGAATGACAATGCCCACGTCGCTCGTGTCGCGAAATTCGTCCTCCAGCAGGATCTGTTGAAAGATGGCCAGCGTCAGATCCTTGGTGCGATACGACTCCATGTCGATGTTCACAAAGGCTCGGTGCGTACGGGCCACGCGAAGCAGCGTGCGCAGCCGTTGGCCGACGCGCTCGGTGGTCCCGGCCGGATCGATGGGGTCGAACTGGCTGTCGAGGGCCGAAAGCTTGACCGAAACGTTCACCCGGGGCAGTTCGGCGAGCGAGGCCCGGTCGACCTGCGGCACTTCGGGCCAGCGGTTGACCGTGGGGGCAATGCCCTCGATGAGGCCGACGTAGGCGTGCAGGTATTGGTTGGCCTCGGGCTCGCTGGTAACCGCTTCGCCCAGCACGTCCAGCGTGAAGGCCCTGCGCAGCTTGCGTTCGCGCATCGCGGCGGCCAGCACTTCGTTTTGGTTGGTGCCGGCAATGAATCGCCGGGCATGCCCCTGGGCATTGCGGCGGGCGGTGATGGCCAGGGCCCGGCCGGCAATCGAGTGCGGGGTGGCCACGGCCAGCCCCAACCGCACGGCCGAGGGCAGGTACTGGCGCACGTCGTGAAAGTACTCTTGCAGGTGCTGGGTGACCGCCTCGTTGGTCTTGAGCATCGGCAGCACGTCGATGAAGCGAAACATCTGCACCTTGACCGATTCGTCCTGCATGGCCCAGGACATGATCCGGTCGTCCCACCAGCGGCGATCCCAGGGCGAGGGCTGAGCCCTTTCGGTCCGCTGGAGCAGATAGCGGCCGATTTCCTGCGTGGTTCGCTCAATGGCGATGAGTTGTTGGCTGCTGATTTTCGTGGTCACGGCTGGCCGGCAAGGATGCCGCATGGAAGTACGAAGCTGGAGCGCTCCCTGGCAATTGTATGCCAATGGTCGACCCCGAGGAAAACCGGGGCAGTCCGTCCAAGAATCGTGCGGCCGCCGCGAAATGCAGTTACGATAATCTCGATCGGACGGCGGCGGTTCGCAAACTCGTCATTCAGCGAGGACACTGGGGTCATGCCGAGCTTTGCAGCTACACCGCGCTGGTCGCTGGTCAGTCTTGTCCTTGCCACGGCGGTACTTGCCTCGTATGCCCAGGCAACCGACCAGCCTGCCGGCGCGCGCCAAGCCGAGTTGACACAAGTCATCCAGCAAGGAATGGCGCGCCACCAGGTGCCTGGAGCTAGCGTGGCCCTGGTCGACGGCTATCAAATCGTCTGGCAACAAGGTTGGGGGCTGCAGCGGCACGGAGACGATTCCCCCGTCACGGCCGACACCCGGTTTCAGGCCGCGTCGATCTCCAAGCCCGTTACGGCCATCGCCGCGCTGCGGCTGGTCGAGCAGGGGCGACTCAAGCTGGATCAGGACGTCAATCTTCAGCTCCGCTCCTGGAAAATACCCGAAAGTCCGTTGCTGGCCGGCCGGCCAATTACCTTGCGGCACCTATTGAGCCATTCGGCCGGTTTGAGCGTTCACGGATTTGCGGGCTACGTCGCCGGTCAGAGCGTGCCCACGCTCGCTCAGTGCTCGATGGCGCGGCGCCGGCCAACAATCAGCCCGTGCGCGTGCAGCTTAAGCCCGGTTACGCGTTTCGCTACTCGGGCGGGGGCTACTCGGTCGTGCAGCAGCTGATGTGCGATGTGACGGGCGAGCGTTTCGTCGAACTGATGCGGCGCGAAGTGCTCGCGCCGGCCGGAATGACCCATAGCACTTACGAGCAGCCGCTACCCGACGATCTGGCCAGTCAGGTGGCGGTGGGCCATCACAAGCAGCTTAAGCCGCTGGAGGGCAACTACCACACGCATCCCGAAATGGCGGCGGCCGGGCTCTGGACAACCGCAGGCGACCTGGCCCGAGTGGTGGTCGACGTTAGCCAATCCTACATCAGCGGTCAGGGCAAATTGCTCAGTCAGGCCAGTGCCCGCGAAATGCTATCGCGGCAGAATGCCCGCTGCGGCCTGGGTTTCTTTGTGCAGGGCGATGGGAATCAGCTGCGATTCGACCACGGCGGCGCCAACGAGGGCTATCGCTGCCAGCTGATCGGCTACCCGGCCACGGGCCAGGGGCTGGTCATTATGACCAACAGCGACACCGGCGGCGAGCTGATTGCCGAGGCTGTGCGGGCAGCGGCCCGCATCTACCAATGGCCAGGGGCTACAGCAGGTGCCGGGCCTTGATTTCGAGGTAGCTGTTCACCAGGGGTGCGGTAAGCTGCTCGGGAAAGACGTCGAGCGAGAGCACGCCCTGGGCTTGCAAGTCGGCCAGCACGCTGCGCCGCCAGGCGATGATCTGACTGGCCGCCGCGGCCCGGTAGAGCGTCTGGTCGCTTTCCGGCGTAGTTTGGGCGGCGTCGAACAGGCTGTGGTCGCGCAGCAGCACGGCCATGGGCAAGTGGCGGCCAACCAGGCTCACGAGGTATTGTTGGATCTGGTTGGAATTCACCTCGTCGATGACGTTGGTGATCAGCACGACCAGCGAGCGCTTGCGGCAGCGCGAGTTGAGATAAACGAAGGCCTCGTCGTAGCGCGATTCGACGAGCGTGGGAAACCGGTCGAACACGGCGTGCAGCATGCGGTTCATCTGGTTCATGCCGCCGCGCGGAGGGACGAACCGCTGAATGTCGTCGGCAAAGCAGAGCAGGCCGACCGAGTCGCCCTTGACCAGTGCCACGTAGCTGAGCATCAGGGCCGCGTTGAAGGCGTGGTCGAGCAGGCTGATGCCCGCCGAGGTGCCCGTCATCATGCGGCCGCAGTCGATCAGGAACAGCACCCGCTGGCTCTGGTTGACTTGAAAGTCCTTGACCGTGAGCTTGCCGCGGCGGGCCGTGCTGCGCCAGTCGATGAACTTGTAATTGTCGTCGAGCGTGTAATCGCGCAGCCGCTCGAATTCGTTGTCCTGGCCAATGCGCCGCATCCGCCGCATGCCCATCAGACTGAGGCGATTGGTCCGGGCCAACATGGCGTACTCGCGCATCTGCCGCATGTCGGGGTAGACGAACAGTTCGCTGGCTTCGCTCAGGCGCAGCGTGCGCTGCCAAAGCTTCAGGCGGCTGGAAAGGCGGAGGTAGACCGCCTCCAGGCGAAACGCGCCGCGCCGGCGAGCCTCGAGCTGGTAGCTCACTGCCGAGCGGCTTTGTGGCTTCAGCCGCACGCTGAAGCGGCTGGGCGAGGCATCGCACTGGTCTGGCACGTCGTCGCGCACCGAAACGTCGTGCCAGGAGCGCGAGTGGTTGCCGATCAGCAGCCGCACCGGGTGAGGCTTTTGCAGCGAGGCGATTCGCCCCATTTCGCGCTGACACGTGAAAGAGCGACGCGCCGGAATCGTCGCCAGGTCCAACAACACGATTACCGCCACCAGCAAATCGAACCCAACGACCAGCGGCAGCATTTCGTTGCCCGCCACCAACACCAGCGACAGCAGGGCCGGCAATAGCGCCCAGAGAATGAGCATCCGTTGCGGGTAGATCTGCTTCCACCCGGCCAGAATGGCCAGCAGCAGCGGAATCGTCAACAGCAGCGTTAGTGGGCTCACAGCCGGGGCACCTCGACCGAGCGAGTCAGGTCGCGCAAGCATTGGTCGGTGCTATGTCCCTCGACTTCAGCCTCGGCGGTGAGAATCACGCGGTGCCGCAGCGCCGGCAGTGCAATGTCGACCACGTCGTCGGGCACGACATAGTCGCGCCCCCGGAACGCGGCCAGCGTGCGCGCGCCTTGCACCAGTGCCATGCCCGCGTGGGGCGCAGCGACCAGGTGAAACTGCGGCCACTCGCGCGTCTTGCGCACCAGGGCATTGATGTAGTTGAACACCTTGTCGTCGATGTGCGTCAGGCCGCACTCGGCCGTGATCTCGACGATCTCCTCGGGCGACGTGACCGTTTGCAGCGTCTCGTTCAAGCGCTGGTCGAGATCCACCTGCTGGCCGTGTTGCTTGAGAATGGCCACCTCTTCGTCGGCCGAGGGGTACTCGGCCACGATCTTGAACATGAAGCGATCGAGCTGAGCCTCGGGCAGGTTGTAGGTGCCTTCCGACTCGATAGGGTTTTGCGTGGCCAGCACCAGGAACGGGCGCTTGAGCTTATGGCTCGTGCGCTCGACCGTGACCCGATATTCCTGCATGATTTCCAGCAGGGCGGCGTGGGTCTTGGCCGGCGAGCGGTTGATTTCGTCGGCCAGCAGCAACTGCGTGAACACCGGACCGGGGCGGAAGCGAAACTCCTGCAGCTTCATGTCGAAGATCGGCGCGCCGGTGATATCCGACGGCATCAGGTCGGCCGTGAACTGGATGCGCCCGAACTGGCAGCCGAGCACGCGTCCCAGCGTGCGGACAAAGAGAGTTTTGCCCAGGCCGGGCACGCTTTCGATCAGTACGTGACCGCTCGAAAACAGGGCCACGAGGGAGCCCAGCACCAGTTCGTCCTGGCCGACGTAGATCTTGGCGATCTCTGCGGTGATGCGATTGAATAGCGTGCCGATCCGCGCCACGCGCGGCGAAGCGCTCGCGGTAGCGGGGCCCGCGGGCGGCGCGGCAAAAGCGGCTGGCGGTGGGCTGGCCGGCGGTACATCACCCTGAGAGTCTGTCATTGGAGTGGCTTGGCCTGCGATGGTGGGGAAGTTACGTCGCCCATGGCGATTTGTTCCAGTGCGTACTTTCGATCGCGCGATCGCGCGAGCAATTTGCCGACCGCTTCGACGTGCTTGCCGAAATCAGACAGCGATACGTCGGGCAGCGCGCGGGGGCGGCCGAAGATCGGCCAGCGGGCAAAACAAAAGATGCCCCCCAATACGGCGAAATGCAAGAGCACCACGTTGAGCGTCAACGCCGCGAACACGCGACACAGTGAACCGTCAGTCGGCGGCCGATCCATCGGCGGGTCGCCCCGACCACTGACCAGACATACGACCCCGCCCTGGCGACTGCTCGCGCCGAGCC
>CAZPED010000329.1:0-5217 GCA_964585335.1 uncultured Planctomycetaceae bacterium
TGGGGCCGACGAGGATTGGACACAAATACGGTTTGTCGGGAATTGGCGGCATTGCCTACTACGCGGCCGATCAGTTTCCGCCCGAGTATCGCGACACGAACTTCATCGGCAACCCCGTGACCGGCCGGGTCAATCACGACCAGTTGAAACCGCATGGCTCTACGTACGAAGCGGTCGAGCAGCCCGACTTCATCACCTGCGACGATCCGTGGTTTCGGCCCGTGAATTTGCAGGTGGGCCCGGACGGAGCGCTATATATCGCCGACTTTTACAATCGCATCATCGGTCACTACGAAGTGCCGCTGGAGCATCCGGGGCGCTATCGTCACCGGGGCCGCATCTGGCGCGTCGTCTATTCGGGCAAGGGCGCCGCGCAGCCAGCCACCACCGCGCCGGCCCAAATGGTCGACGTGAGCGCCGCGCCGCTCGACAAGCTGCTCGGGCTGCTGTCCGACGCAAATCTGACCGTGCGCACGTCGGCTACCCATGAGCTGGTGGACCGGATTGGTGCTGAAGCCGTAGGGCCCCTTGAAGCCCTGTTGGCAAGCCCGGCTGCCACGCCCTCGCAGCGCTTGCACGGCATGTGGGTGCTCGAACGACTCAACAGTCTGTCGGCCGGCACGCTCGAGCGCTTATTGCACGACGCCGATCGCGCCGTGCGGACCCACGCCCTGAAACTGTTAGCAGAGCGGGCCTGGGAAACCGACGAGCGCGTGCTGGCGGCGCTTGCCGATTCCGACGCGTTTGTTCGCCGCGCTGCCGCCGACGCGCTAGGCCGCCACCCGCTCTTGAACCACGTCGGCCCGCTCTTGAACTTGTGGGCGGGCACCGACACCGCCGATACGCATCTGATTCACGTTGTGCGCATGGCGCTACGCGATCAGTTGGCCCAGGCTGGCATGTACGCGCGATTGCCGCAGATGCTACTGGACGAGGCGGCCCAAGTGGATCGGCTGGCCAACGTCAGCTTGGGCATTCCCAACGCCGAGGCGGCAACGTTCGTGTGGCGGCAAATCGTCAAGCGTCCGGACTTGCCGGGTCGCGACGCCCTGGTGCACCACGCGGTGCGGCATTTACCCGCCGAGCAATTGCCAGAAGTGTACGCATTTGTCGCCGGACTCAAGGGGCTCGACGCTGGAAGTCAGATCGGTTTGTTACGCGCCCTCGCGCGCGGCACCCAAGAGCGCGGAGCCAAGCTGCCAGAGAATATCGTCGCCTGGGCGCGGGAACTGACGGCCGGGCTGCTCGCCGCGCAAGACGAGGGGCAGGTCCGCGGTGGAATCGATCTGGCGCGCGAACTGAATGTCGACGCCTTTGACGCTCTGGCCGCCGCGGCCAGCCGTACCGCGCGGTTCACTGGACTGCGAACCGCGGCCATGGATGCCTGCGCGGCGGCCAATGCAGCTAGCGCGACGCAGCTGCTGGCGGGCATTCTGGGCGACGCCGACGAGCCAACGGCCATCCGTCAACACGCCGCGCAAACGCTGGCCCGGATCAACGACGAGAGCTCGCGAACACAACTCGTGGCTCAATTGCAGCGGGCTCCCGAACGCCTCGCCGTGGAAATCGCCAACGCGCTGGCCGATAGCCCCGCGGGCGGCGAAACCCTGCTGGCGGCCGTCGAGCAAGGCAAGGCTTCAGCCCGGCTGCTGCAAGAGAACCCCGTGGTGACTCGTTTACGCGCCCGACGGTTGACGATGCTCGACGAGCGGCTCGCCAAGCTCACGGCCGGCTTGCCGCCGCACGACGTGCGGATTCGTGAACTGATCGACAAGCGTCGCACCCAGGTGTCGAGCGGTCAGCCCGACCTGGCCTTGGGAGCGGCCGTGTTTACCAAGCACTGCGCCGTTTGTCACCGCATTGGCGAAAACGGCGCCAAGATCGGACCCAATCTCGATGGAGTGGGCATTCGCGGACTCGATCGGCTGCTGGAAGACATTCTCGACCCCAATCGCAACGTCGATCAGGCGTTTCGGATCACGCAAGTCGTGACAACCGACGGTCGAATCATCTCGGGGCTAGCCCTGCGCGAGGAAGGTCAGATTCTCGTGCTCGCCGATGCCCAGGGCAAGGAAGTCCGACTCGACAAGAACGACATCGACGAGCGGAGCGTGAATCAGCTTTCGCTCATGCCATCGAACGTGCCCGATCTAGTCAGCGAAACAGATTTCGTGCACCTGTTGGGGTATCTGCTCTCGCAGCGCGAAGCGGCGACCGCCGCCGCGGCGGCAGCCGGCCAGTAGCGGCGCAATTGCCAGGCTAGTGTCCCGTCGCTTCGGCCTGCTGCTTGAACGACTTGAGCGCGTCGGCCTCGGGCAAACTCTTATAGTAAGCGTCGAGCGGGTAGCAGCCCGAGATCAGGCCGTTGCGCGGTCCGGTCGTGCAGTCGCTGAAGGGTCGGCAAATGTGCTTGCGAGCCATGCGGCCCTGGCCCAGCGTGTCGGCCGGCAGTTGTGGATACGAGAGCACCATCCGCCCCAGGCCAACCGCGTCGATCCAACCCGCGCGCACGACGCCTTGGGCCACGTGCGGCAGGTAGTCCTGCAAGTAGGTGTACCCAGTGCCGATCATTGGCAGATCGGGCACGGCCTGCTTGCATTGACGCGCCATGACGATTTGCCGGCACACGCCCACCAGCGGATCTTCGGGTGGCTGGTAGCCATCGCTGGGCGGAAAGATCGCCGGTCGCTGAATGTGCGGACAGTAGTAGGGACTGCCGGCCGACAAGTTCACGGCCACCACCCCCCAGCTCTTTAACTGCCGCAATAGCTCGATCGGCTCGGCCAAATCGGGCTGCAGCGGGTTGTCGGCGGCGACGCCAAAGCCCAATTCGTACGGCAGACAATCGGCGTAATTCAAGGGCCGGCCAATTTCGCGGCTGGTTTGATATGGCACGGTATCGAACACGCTGAGCCGAACGCCGACCGCTAGCGTGGGAAACTCACCGCGGACGCGCTCGATAATCGTGCGCAACAGCCGGGTGCGCCCGTCGAAGTCGCCGCCGAATCGTCCCTGGCGCCGGCGAGCGCTCAAGAACTCGTGCAGCAGGTAGCCGTGGCAGGCCTTGATGTCGACAAAGTGGTAGCCGACGTCGTAGGCCACGCCGGCCGCCACAACATAGGCGTCGATCAACCGCTCGATTTCGTCATCGCTCAGCACCACCGAGGCATCCCGCGGACCGATGCCGAACTTGGCGTCGAGCAGCGGGTGGTGATAGGCGATGCGCGGTTCGAGCCGCGACCCACGCGGCCGGCAAAATCTCCCCGAGTGTGTCAGCTGCAAGCCAATCCAGAGGTCATCGGCCGTGCCGACCTGTTCCACGTGGGCCCGCACCAGTTCGTCGCGCAGCGCCGCCAGTCCGGCACGATTGCTGGGAGTGCCGAGCGTTTGATGTGGATTGGCGCGTCCCTCGGGCACGACGGCAGCCGCCTCGCCGCCCCAGATGAGTTTGGCTCCGCTCGATCCGAAGTGCCGCCAACGTCGTAGCGTATGTGCCGACGGCGAGCCATTGGCATTGGCGTCCCAACCTTCCATCGGGTGGATGCACCAGCGATTGCCGGCTGTAAATGAGCCCAAGGCCATGGGCTCGGCCAGCGGCGAGCCGGCCGCTGCGGTCAAGATTGCCTCGTCGATCGGCAATTGATAGCCGAGCTCGCCGACTCTGTCGCGCAGCTGGGCGACCGACTTGAGCTGGCCGACTTTAGGATAAGTGGCGTTCATGGCCCCAGCTTACCAAGCCGGGGCAACCCTCAGCAGGTCAAGCGTCCGATTTCGTGGGCCGCAGGGGGCTGCTGGCCAGCACGAATTTCTTCTGTCCCGCGCCCGAGGCGAATGCCACGGTCGCTGTGCGCTTTGGTCCGCTGCCGCTGAGAGCCACGATCTTGCCCAGGCCGTACTGCGGATGCTTTACGACCATTCCTTGGTGGAACACGTCGGGCGATATAGGGGGCAGCGCCGGAGCACTCGAACGGGCCAGCTCGGCTGCCGTCGAGAGTGGCAGTCCTGCCAGCGGGCCGGCGGTGCGTGGCGTCTCCTCGACCGGGGACGTTTCGACGGGCAGAAACTCATCGGCTTCGTCAGGATGCCACTGCCGCTCGTCGTCGTAGTCTTCGTAGTGCTCTTCGATGAAGGCCGGCGCGGCGGCCGATGGCTCGCCAAGCTCCATTTCGCCGCGCGGTAGCTCCATCAGGAAATTGCTGGGCACGGTCAGCCGCCGTTGGCCGCGGAACTCGCGATAGTTGGCCCGGCTGAGCTGCAATTCCTCGCGGGCGCGGGTAATGCCCACGAACAGCAGCCGGCGTTCTTCCTCGAGCGATTCGTCGTTCTGCAAGCTGCGCTCGTGCGGCAGCAGTCCTTCTTCCAGGGCGATGATGAACACGACCGGAAATTCCAGCCCTTTCGAGGCGTGCAACGTCATCAGCGTCACCCGGTCATCGGCCGCCTCCCAGGCGTCGGTCTCGTTGACTAGGCACGACTCTTCCAGAAACGCCTCGAGCGCGCCGTCTGTCGGGTGTTGCTCGTCGAACTGCCGCGCCGCGGTCAGCAGCTCTTCGATATTGGCCAGCCGCTCCTGGTCTTCCACGTCTTCGGAAGCGGCCAGCAGTTCGCGGTAGCCCGATTGCTCGAGGACGTGACCGAGGATCTCTTCGACCGGCGCGGCCGCCACGAGCGATAGCCGGTCGAACATGGCCACGAATTTGGCCACGGCCACGGCAGCTTTTTTGTTAAGGGATTCGATCATGCCGCTTTCGCGAGCTGCTTCGAACAACGGCAGCTCACGCTCGGCGGCGTGGTCGAGCAGCCGCTGGATGGTCGTTTTGCCGATGCCGCGCGGCGGCATGTTAATGACCCGCAGCAGCGCGTTGTCGTCGCGCGGGTTGTTGAGCAGCCGCAGGTAGGCCATCGTGTCTTTGATCTCGCGGCGCTCGTAGAACTCCAGGCCGCTGACAATTTGATAGGGCACGCCTTCGTCGCGCAGGGCGAACTCCAGGCTGCGCGAGAGGGCGTTGACGCGATAGAAGATGGCAAAGTCGCGCGGCCGGCGGCGGCCGGCGCGCACTTCCGTGGCGATCCGAGCGGCGATGCTCTCGGCTTCGGTCTGCTGGGTGCTGAAGGCGGTCAGCCGGACGCTTTGGCCTTCCTCGTTTTCGGTATACAGCCCCTTGGCCTTGCGGCGGCGGTTGTACTGGATCAGCGTGTCGGCCACGCGCAAGATGC
>CAZPED010000330.1:0-5206 GCA_964585335.1 uncultured Planctomycetaceae bacterium
TCGAACACGTCGCGCCGCTCCATCAATTGCTTGGCCTGGTCGAACGACGCCACGTACCAGCCGCTATCGGCCGACCGCCGCCGCGCCGCGAAATGCTGATTGGCCTGGATGCGAAACGCGTTGCGGGCCACGTCCGCCTCGGCGCTCAGGTGCTCGGGCCGCGTCGTGTTCTGCGGCGGGTTGCCGTTGCCCAGCGCGATGCTGGCGTACTTCGGCCCCAGAAAAGCCGCGTTGCTCGACGAGCCGCCGCCGCCCCCCGAAACCACGTGAATGTGCCCGGGCAGCGGCAGATCTTCCGGCGCCAGCAGCTTGGCGGCCACGGCCCCCAGGTGCGGATAGTCGGCCGCGGGGTCTTGCCGCCGGCCGGTGGTCATGCAGTAGTGCCCCTTGCCGTGATCGTCTTCCTTGGTGTTCACGCTGCGCACGAGCGACAGGTGGTGCATCTGCTTGGCGGTGTACGGCAGCAGCTCGCTGATGTGCGTGCCCGGCACCGAGGTGGGAATCGCCCGGAAGGGTCCGCCCGTGTCGGTCTTGGGCTTGGGATCCCAGCTTTCCAATTGGCTCAGACCGCCCGACAGGTAAATGATGATCATGTGCTTTTGCTGGGCGGCCAGTTCCGGCAGCGCGGCTTGCACGACGCGCGGCGCCCCCAGCGCGGCCAACCCGGCAGCTCCGGCCAGCGTGCCCAAAAACTTGCGCCGCTCCAGCAAATGCTCGGGCGATTGGCAGGCATAGCGGCACTTCATGGTTGGTCCTCCTCAGTGTGTCTCGGTGTGACCGCCAAGGTTTGGCGGGCAGGGCGAGTCCAGGAACGATTGCTCTTGAGTTTGTCGGTTAGTGATTGAAACGGAACTCGGCCGAAGTCACGAGCGACCAGACCATTTCGCGCACAGCCGCCGGTCGGTCGGCCTTGCCGGCTTCCCAGTAGGCCGCCACGCTGGCCGCTTCGGCGGCGGTGGGCCGCCGCGTCAGCACGCTCAAATACAGCTCCTCGGCCACGGCCGCCGGTTGTTCAAGCTTGGCCAGCCGCTCGGTCAGGTTGTTGCCGCCGGGGTTCAGCCAGCCGGCCAGCAGCCCGCCGTTTGCCAGAAACAGCGCCTGCTGCACCGTGGCGTTGAACGTCGGCACCTGGCCCGCCTGAGTGCCAAACAATGACACGAACGGACCCATGTTGCCGCGCAGCTTTTCATCCACGCGGGCTTCGAGCAGCCGCTCGGCCTGCGCCGCGCGGGCTTCGGGGGCCAGGTTGGCCTGCGCCTCGACGTCTTTCTTTACTTGCGGGTCGAGCTCGGCTCGCTGCGCGTCGACCAGCCCCACGGCCTGCATCGTGGCCTGCGCCAACTGCTCGGGCGAAAGCGGTTTGAGCAGCCCCAGCGTGAAGCGAGTGGCTGCCCGGTCGACCACGGCGCCATAGGCCTGCTCGGCGGCCGCGCGATCGGCGGCGGCTTTGTCGGCCGCGGCCTTGGCCGCCGTTTCGGCCTGCACTAATTGCTCGGCCGTGGCGGTTTGCGATTTCAAGCTGGCCATTTGCTCATTGGCGCTTTGCACCGCGGACTGGGCAGCCGTAGCCGCCGCAAGCAAGGCCTGGTAGTCGGTCACGGCCTTGGCGTCGGCGATCGCCGCTTCGAGCTCGCGCTTGCGAGCCTTGGCCGTGCGCAACGCGTCGGACGTTTGCCGCGCCTTGAGTTCCGCCGCGTCGAGCGCCGTATTGGCCGCGGCCTGCGCCGCACCCGCCGCACCCAGCGCCGTTTCGGTTTCGCCCAGCTTTACGGTCAGCGTCTGCACCTCGGGGGTCTTGTCGTTGACCGTTTTGCGGGCCGCGGCCAATTGCGTTTCGACTTCGCTGGCGCGGGTCTTGAATTGTCCGGCCGCGTCGGCCAAGGCCTTGTCCTCGGGCAGTTTGGCCACGGCCGCCTGCGCCTTGTCGCGAGCTTCGACCAGGGCCTTGAGCAGGTCATCTTTCACGCCGGCCTCTTTAATCGCGGCGGCCACCGCGGCGGCGGCGGCGTCGACCGCCTTCTTGGCTTCGCCGCGAGTTTTTTCGGCCGCCTCGCGCGCTGCGGCCTGCTTCGAGAACGCTTCGTAAGCCGCCGAGTAAGCTTCGGCCGCTTGCGTGTCGGCTTCTTCCAGTCCCTTGAGCGTGCCGTCGATCGTGGCCGCCTCGCTGGTCCAGGCTGCCGCGCGGGCCGCGATGGCCGCGCCGTCCAACTGCGCGATGTTGGGAATCGTCGACTCGCTCGAACGCTGATAGGCCCGCGTTAGCGCCAGCTCGCGCAAAAACGATTTGGCGTCGAACTTCATCTTCACCAGCTCGCCGCTGAGCAGATCGAGCAATTGCGAATTGGCGGCCGGGTTCGCGCTGTGGTGCATGTCGAGCGGATGCACCAGGCCGCGCCCCATCAATTGCGCCCACAGCCGGTTCGCCAGGTTGCGGGCCAGCGCCGGGCTCTGGCTCACGGCCTCGGCCAGCTGCGCGCGGCGGCTGTACTTCGGCACCGGACGCACGTCCTTGGCCGGCGCCACCACGTACAACTCGTCGGCCTTGAGCAGCGGGTCGCCTATCGGCGCGCCGTCGGGCAACTTCGGAATCACGTGGTCGCGCGCATCGCCGGTGAACACCGACTTGTAGTTCACTTCGCCGTCGGCCTTCTCGGCGTAGTACGACTTCTTATCCTTCTCGTCGGCAAACAACACGCCACGATTGACAAACGCGAACAGCCCGTAGTAGTCGGCCTGCAAGTAGTCGCCGACCAGCGGATGGTCGTGACACTGGGCACACTGCATGTCGCGCCCCAGGAAGATCCGCCCCACGTCGCGAGCCAGCAGGTTCGGATCGGCGTCGCGGTCGAGATAGAACTTCGCCGCCGGACGCTTGGCCGGATCGACGCCGTCGGCGCCCAGCAGCTCGCGCGTCAGCTGATCGAGCGGTTTGCCGCTGGCAAAGCTCTCGCGCAAGTATTCTTGCCACTCGGCCGCGGTGACCGCCTTATCGCCTCGCCGCTCCATCAAGAGCACGTCGAACACCCGCTGCATGTGCCGGGCATACAGCGGACTGGCCAGCAACCGCTCGATGAGCGCCTGCCGCTTGCCGGGCGAGGCGTCATCGAGGAACGCCCGCGCTTCGGCCGCGCTAGGTATCGTGCCGGCCAGATCCAAATACGCCCGGCGCAAAAAGTCGGCATCGCCGGCCAGCGGCGCCAGGGGACCGGGGCTGCCGGCTTCCAACAGTGCGTCGATCCGCTCGTGCAGCGGCGCGGGCTCGTCGCCGCGCGACCGCGATAGGGGCGCCAGGGCAATCAATAGGACAAACACGGCAAGACGCCGCGCACGCGGCCCAGTGACCTGTCGAGTCATGACTGGCAACTCCCGATCGTACGTGTCGAGGGATGGCGACGAACCGTGCGCGGGCACTTCGCCGGGGGACTCTTGGCGGGCTCGCACCACAATCTTCGGGCAGGACGTTCGTTTTTGTTCCGGCGGAGGACGCCGGAGGCTCTATCAGCTAGCGGGCAGGTTTTTGAAGGATCCACCTTGGGCGGCGCCCGGCGTGAGAGAACCGTGGCGACGCATCGCATCAAAACGTGTCCATAGGATAAGCGCTCGCCACCCCCGCGCCAAGCTTTGCTAGCACCCCAAGCCCAAGCCCTAAGTTGCCCGCACACCGCAACCTGCGCCGCTTTGGCGCGCACTGGAACCCACGGGGACAGGTTTGGGCCGTTACCGCACGCGGTGTCTCACACGATTGGCGTAGGCCACTTTGCGCCGGCACCTGGCGTCAGTTACCAGTAAGCCACGCGCCACGCGCGCCGCCGCTTAAGAAGTTCGACGTATCGACAGCGCCGGCGCGCACCGCGCCGTCACGTCGAGACGGCTTCGCGCTTCGCGCCGCTGCCAGAACCTTGTCCGGCCGATTCGCGCATCCAGCGTTGCAGCTTGTCGACGTCGCCGTTGACCGTGCGCGCTCCGGCAAACAGGCTCGCGGCCAGCAGCGCCGAGACGATCGGCAGCGCGTACAGCGCCTGGTTCAAACCCTTGGCGCGGTATTGCAGCTTGCCCTTGGCATCCAGCGTGTCCAGGTCGACGTTGTCGACCGCCGCCGCCTGCACGGCGTAGTGATCGCTGGCCTTGCCGATGATCATCGGCCCCAGCGAGCCGCCAAACACGTACATGGCCGCAAAGTACAACGCCATGGCCGTGGCCCGCAGCGACGGCTCGATGACGTCCTGAATCGTCGAGTAGACCGTGGCGTAGTAGACGTACATCATCATGCAACCCAGGCCGAACAGAATGCCGAAGGTCATCCAGTCGCCGGCCGGCCGGCCCAGGGCGATGTACATCAGCGGCACGGCCAGCGAGATCGACACGGCGGCCAGCAGCATTCGCCCATTGCGCTGCCGGCGAATGATGGCGTCGCCCAGCAGCCCGCCCAGAATCATGCCCGGCACGCCGGCCAGCCCGTAGACGGCCATCGTCACCCAGCCGGCCGATTGCGGATCCAAGCCGTGTACGCGAATCACCAGCGGCGAGACGAACCCGCCGATCGCATACATGTTGAAGTTGTGCAGCGCCCCCGAAACGATGATCCAAAACATCGTCGGAATCGAGAGCACCAGCAGATAAGGATTGCCCGGCCGCTTGAGCGTGCCGATGTTGTGCGTCTCGGTGGCGCCACGGGCCGGCTCGTGAATCATCGCCGCCCCCAGCGCGCACAGCAGGCCCGGCACCAGCGCCACGAAGAACGCCCACTGCCAGCCCCACTGCTTGGTGACGATGCCGCTGATCAGTAGCGCCGCCGCGTTGCCCAGCGGCAAGCCGAGCATGAAGACCGACATGGCGCGGGCTCGCGACCGCGCGGGAAACAAGTCGCCGATTAGCGAGTTGGCCGCCGGCGCGCAGCTGGCTTCGCCCACGCCCACGCTCAACCGCAAGGCGACCATCTGATAGAAGTTCTGCGCAAAGCCCGACAGCGCGGTCAGGATGCTCCAGACGGTAACGCCCACGGTCAGAATGCGCGCCCGGTTGCCGCGGTCCGACCAGCGTCCCAGCGGCACGCCCACGATGGCGTACAGCAAGATGAACGCCGTGCCTAGGTAGCCGAGCTGCGCGTCGCTCAGTCCCCATTCGACGGCAATCGACTCGCCGACCGCGCCGATGATCAGCCGATCGTAGAAGTTCATCAGGTTAATGGCAAACAGCACGCCTAGCG
>CAZPED010000331.1:0-5187 GCA_964585335.1 uncultured Planctomycetaceae bacterium
GCGCCGGGCGATCCGCGAATTCCAAAAGCAGGCTGGTGACCAGTGGGGCCCCGCGCTCCAGGCCGTGGCCGTCAACGCGCAGGCCAAACCGGAACACCGCACCCGCGCACTCGATTTGATGCAGCTGTTCTCGCCCGCGCCGAGCAATGACTTGCTGCTGCAACTTTCGAGCGACGCCAACCCGGCGGTGCGGGCCAAGGCCGTGTACCTGCTGGGCATTCATCACACGCCGGCGTCCGACAGCCGGCTGGTCGAACTACTCGATGACCCCGATGCTCGCGTGCGCCGTCTGGCGTGTGCTTCAATCGTGCGGGCCAAGAAGGCCGTTGCTCCGGAAAAGCTGTTCAAGCTGCTGGCCGAACGCGACCGCTTCGTCGCCTGGGCAGCCCGCCGGGCGCTCGAAGCTCAGCCGCGAGATCAGTGGCAGGCCGCCGTGCTGGCTTCGCCCGACCTGCGGGTCTTCATCCAAGGCACCATTGCCCTGGAGACGCTGGGCGTGAGCCGGGCCGAGGCCGGCCAGATTCTGGCCGAGGCCGGCAAACGCCTGGCCGCCAACCCGAGCGACGACGACACGCTCGACTTGCTGCGCGTCGTCGAGCTGGCCCTCTATCGGGGACAGTTCAAGGCCGACGAACAAGTGGCGCTTCGCGAGCAGATCTCGCAGCGGTTTCCCACAGCCGACTACCGCTTGAATCGGGAACTGGTGCGTACGCTGGTCATGCTGCAAGACCCGACGCTGGCCCCGCGGTTGGTCAAGCACTTGCACGGCAAGGCGCCGCTCGAAGAGCGTATCCAAGCGGCCATGCTGGCTCGCTTTTTGACCGTCGGCTGGACGCCCGAGCTGCGCGACGAGTTGCTCGACTTTTATTCGCTGGCCCGCCAGTACGAGGGTGGCAACAGCTACCGGGGCTATCTGACCAACGCCGCCAACGACGTGCTGAAGAACGTTCCGCACGACGAGCAATTAGCCCGAATCCGCCAGGGCAAGCAGAATCCGGCGGCGGCTTTGAGCATTGTGCAGAATCTCACCGGAGCGCTCACGCCGGAACTAACTACGGCGCTGCGCGAGCTGGACACGGCCGTCAGCACGGACAAGACTCCCACCGGCCGCGAGCTGGCGCATCTGACGCTGCTGGCCTTGGGCCGTGGCGACGATTTGGTGTTGCCTTACTTGCGTGAGGTCTTCGAGTCGGCTCCCGACCGCCGCCAGGATGCCGCGCAAGCACTGGCGACGTTCGCGCTGACCAAGTCGCGCCGCCAGGAGGACTATCCGCTCCTGGTCCGCTCGCTGGCCGTGGTCGAGGGCTCGACGGCTCGCGACGTGCTCAAGGTGCTCACCGGGCTGCCCCAAAAGAGCGACAAGCCGCAAGAGCTTCGCCAGGTGATCTTGCTGGGTCTGAAACTCAAGGACCAGGGAGGCCGCGATGCCGCCGCGCTGCTCACGCATTGGACCGGCCAGCGCGTGGCCGAACCGCGCAGCCCGTGGGAAGCCTCGCTGGCAGCCTGGCAAAAATGGTTTGCCGAAAAGTATCCCGATCAGCCGGAAGCCGTGCTGCCGGTCGATCCGTCGGATAACAAGTACACGTTCGCCCAGCTGCTCGAATTCGTCAGCAGCGAGGAGGCCGCTCGCGGCGACCAGATGCGCGGCGCGACGGTATTTGAAAAAGCACAGTGCGTGAAGTGCCATCGCTACGGTCCCCGCGGCGAAGGCATCGGCCCCGACCTGTCGAACGTCAGCAGCCGGTTTCAGCGCAAAGAGATACTCGAGTCGGTCGTCTTCCCCTCGCACGTGATTTCCGACCAGTTTGCCGCGAAAACCGTGGTGACCAAGGACGGCAAGACGATCACGGGCATTGTCGGTCCCACCGGCGACGGTGTCGTGGTGCTGCAACCCAACACGGAAAAGGTGGCGGTCGCCAAGGACGACATCGAGGAGATCGTGCCCAGCAAGAAGTCGGCCATGCCCGAGGGGCTGTTCAACACGCTAACGCTGGAGGAAATCGCCGACTTGTTCGCCTACCTGGCCAAGCCGCCGGTGGCCAAGTAACTACGCGGCTGAAAATCGAAAAGCTCCCACTTTGTCGAGGTGCACGATGCGCGTTCGAGCGACGATGGTGCCGTGGTCCCGATTGTTGTCGACCGGTGTGATAACGCTATTGGCCGCGCAGCTACCGGGCGCCGACGCAAAGCCCCTAATTGTGCCGGTGCGCTGGCAGCAAGCGGGCGCCGAGCCGGAATCGACCGTCGAGAAGAGCGAGGATCGCACGCTGGCGCCGGGCGAGACAGCCATCTTGATCTGCGACATGTGGAACAAGCACTGGTGCGCCAGCGCCACCCGACGGTGCGGCGAGATCGCCGAAAAGATGGCCCCGCTGGTCGACGCCGCTCGCCAGCGCGGCGTGCACATCATCCATTGCCCTTCGGACGTCATCGACTTCTACAAAGACCACCCTGCCCGGGCGCGGGCAAAAGCGGCCAAGTTCGCGCCATCCTCGGCCCCCTTGGGCTCCTGGTGTTCGCTCGATAAGCAGCGCGAGGGCTCGCTGCCGATCGACGATTCCGACGGCGGTTGCGATTGCCAGCCGCAGTGCAAGCAGCACAAGGCCTGGTCGCGCCAGCATCCGGCAATCGCGATCCTGGACGTCGACATCATCACCGACAACGGCCAAGAGGTGTACAACTACCTGGTCGAACAGGGCATCAAGAACGTGATCTACATGGGCGTGCACACCAACATGTGCGTGCTCGGCCGATCGTTCGGCATTCGGCAAATGACCCGGTTGGGCTTCAACACGCTACTGGTGCGCGATCTGACCGACACGATGTACAATCCGCGCATGCGGCCGTTTGTCGAGCATGCCGCCGGCACAGACCTGGTTGTGCGGCACGTCGAGCGTCATTGGTGCCCCACGACGACGAGCGAGGCCCTGGCCGCGGGACTCCGCTGATGGCTCCTCGATCGCCGAGTTTGCTGCGCGCTGCATTGGCCGTTGCCGGTGCGCTCCTCGGCATGCTGCTGGCGACAGGTTTCGTGTTTCCGCTTGTCAGCGCGCGGGCGCAAGAAGCCGTTAGTGGCGGCGACGACGACGAAATCAATCCCTACCGCCCCGGCCTGGTGGCCAGCTTCCGAGATGCGCTTGGCCGGGAGTTTCGCACCCGCGTCGGCCAGGTGGCTTTCGACTGGCGCGATCGGTTGCCCGATCGCCGGCTGGCCGCGGGGCCCTTCAGCGCAGAATTTCACGGTCTGCTGCATGTGCAGTCGCCAGGAACGTACACGCTGCGCGTGTTTGCCTCGGGGACCGTGCGGTTGACAGTGCAAGGCCAGCCGCTGCTCGAAGGCCACAGTGAGCAGCCAGCCTGGCTGGCCGCCAAGCCCGTCGAGCTGCCATTCGGCTATCACGAATTCTCGCTCGAATACGAGCGGCGCGACGAGCCCGGAAAGTTGGCCTTGTACTGGGAGGGGCCGAACTTTCAGCTCGAGCCCGTGGCTGGCCGCTGGCTGCATCACGACGCGATCGAAGCTCCCGAGACCGCATTTGAGCGCGGCGCGGAACTGGTTCGCGCACTGCGATGCGCCGCCTGCCACAACATTGCCGGCGAGCCGCGACCGCTGGCCGCTCCGGCGCTGCACACCCTGGCTGGCAACCTCTCGCGTGGCTGGTTGGTCGACTGGTTGAGTTCGCCATCGGCCGAAGCGGCAGACGGCGACCCGGGTAAGCGGCGCATGCCCCACCTCGGGTTTAGCGCCCAGCAGGCCGGCGACGCCGCCGATTATCTGCTGTCGATTTCGCGGCCCGTGGCCAACGGCCGCGTGGAGCGCCCGGCGCGCGCCGAACCCAAGGCTCTGCCGAAAAAGAAAAAGCAGGACCCCGAAACGTCGCCTCCACCGCCTCCCAGCACCGCGCAGGGAGCCACGCTGTTTCGCAGCCTCGGCTGTCTGGCTTGCCATCGCGCCGGCGAGTTAGGTAGCGATGGGTTGTTTGGCGGCGGCGATCTGACCCACGTAGCCGCCAAGCGCCCGCAAGATTTTTTCGCCCGCTGGCTCGGTGATCCCACGGCGATTAACCGCGACTATCGCATGCCGGTGTTCGCGCTCGAAGGGGACGAGATCGCCAGTCTGTCCCTCTATCTGCAAACGCTGGGAGCGCCGGCGGCCGAGAGTCAACCTGGATCGGCCACGAGCATTGAGCGCGGCCGAGCGCTCGTCGAATCGGCGGGCTGCACCGCGTGTCACCGACTGACGGCCGATGCGCCGCCTGACGCCAGGCCAAAACTACGCGAACTGCGAGTCTCGCTTCCGGCCAACGACGATTGCCTGGGAGCCCCGAGCCTCGAGCGCCATCGCCCCGGCTACCATCTAACCGAATCCGATCGCCGTGCCGTGATGACGTTTCTGCGCGAATTGGCCCCCGGCCACACCGCCGGCGCGACGCCCGGCGGCCAACAATTGCTCGCCGAGCGCAACTGCCTGAGCTGCCATCAGCGCGATGACGAAGCTGGTCTGTTGTCGCTGTTGCCGGCCGTGAGCGAAGCTGAACCCGCGCTGCGAGACGCGTTGCCGGCGCTGGCACCGCCGTCGCTGCTGAGCGTGGGAGACAAGCTGCGCGACGAGGCGCTGCTGGCCGCGATCCGGGTCTCACAGCCGCCTCGGCAAACCTGGCTGCGCGTGCGGATGCCCAGGTTTCCCTTTGCGGCGGAGGAAGCCCAGCAGATCGCGGCGCATCTGATCGAGGCCGATCGAATCCCCTCGCAGCCGATGCCGAAAGCCGAACTGCCACTGGACACCACTGCACTGGAGGCCGCCGGCCCACGGCTGGTGACCGCCGACGGCTTTGGCTGTACCAGTTGTCATGCCATCGGCAAATGGCAACCGCAGAAGGTGGCGCTGAATGCTCAAGGCGCCGACCTGTCGCAACTGGGCTCGCGCGTGCGCAAGACCTGGTTCGACCGCTGGGTGCGCAACCCGGCTCGCATCGTACCGCAAATGGAAATGCCCTCGGTGCAACAGCCCGTTCGCGGCGTGCTGTCCGGGCACCTGGACGCGCAGCTGGCCGCGGTTTGGCAGGTGCTCAACCGGCCCGGGTTCACGCCGCCCAGCCCCAGTGCGCTGCGCGTGGTGCGGCGTGCCAATCGGCCCGACGTGAGCGAACCGGCCGTGGTGCTCACCGAGGTGGTCGACGTTGCCGG
>CAZPED010000332.1:0-1578 GCA_964585335.1 uncultured Planctomycetaceae bacterium
CTTCTTTATCGAACCGGATGGGGACTCAGGGTGCTGGCGGCTGGCGACGGCCCCGTGTTGTTCGATGTGCTGATCGGGCGGAGCACGGCTGGCCCTGGCTGAGGCAAGGCCCCGCCAAAACGTCGGCCGCAGCTTAGCGTGGTTCGAGCTTGGGCGGACGACGCCCGCGCCGCGCACCTGCCGACAAGGCGACATACGTCAGCTCGTGCCCGGCAGCCACGGCCCGTAGCATCAGCCCGCCGCGACTCATATCGCCGCGGCCGACGAACTCGCTCGGATAGCGAAGCTGATTGCCCAGAACATCGTGGAGCGGCTGGCAATATTTGGGTGTGGCGATGCTGCCCAGCAGCACGACTTCGGCTTGCGCATGCAATTGTGCTTGCAGAGCCCGGAGGTCGCGGTCCAAGGGAGCAACGTAGCGCGGCTCGGCGAGGTCGACCGGCACTGCGGCCATTGCTCGAACGTCGGCGACGGTCACGCGCTGGGTGGCCGGCAGCAGCCCGTGGCCCGGCGCAATCACCAGAGCGCTGTTCAGGCCACCGGGCGGGCGCCCAAAAGCAGTCGCATAGGCCAGCTTGCCGCGAAAGTACAGCCCGCTCATGAAGCTGAACACTTCGCCAAGCGTCGCACCTTCCGCCGAACGCAGGCGGAGCGCCAGATCGAATTCGGCCGATTCGCGCAAGAGCAGCGCAGCACGCTTGCCCGAGCAGAGCGCTGGCGACAAGAGAAACAAGCGATGAATCGAGGCGTCGTGGTCCATGACGACAGCAGTCTTTGGCCCCTACACGCCCAGCTTCTTCAGCAGGCTCTTGGAGATCGATTGTCGCGTGCTGGCCAACTCGGCCCAAGGGTCGGCCTTGAGCTTCTTCAGACGATCGGCCAGGTTGGTTACTCCAAATTCGGCCGACGAGGTGAGCTTGGGCAGCTCTTTCCAGGAGACTGGCGTGGCGACCGGTGCGCCCGAGCGAGCACGCGGCGAATAGGCGGCCACGGCCGTGGCGCCGCGGGCGTTGCGCAGATAGTCGATGAAGATTCGGCCGTCGCGGGCTGCCTTCGACATCGTGGCCACGTACCGCTTGGGATCCGCCGCTTCGATGGCTTTGGCAACCGTATGGCAAAACTGCTTGGCCTCGTCCCAGTCGATTCGCCGGTCGATGGGCAGGACGACGTGCAGTCCCTTGCCGCCCGTGGTCTTGACGAACGTTACCAGGTCGAGATCGGCGAAGACCTCGCGGATCTGCTGCGCGCTTTCGATCAGCCGCGGCCAGGCGACGTTGGGCCCGGGATCGAGATCGAACACCAGACGGTCGGGGCGCTCGATGGCGTCAGCGCGGGATCCCCAAGCGTGAATCTCGAGCGTGCCGATCTGCACCAGCGCTTGCAGGGCGGCCAGGTCGTCGGCGGCCACGTATTGGAACCGCTGACCCTTTTCGACGATCGGTATCCGTCGTAGCTCGGCCGGTGTGCCAGCGCGGGCGTGCTTTTGATAGAAGCAATCGCGCCCGCCACCCTGCGGGCAGCGGGCGAGCACCAACTGGCAGGAACTGGTCCGTTCGCCCGAGATCAACCTGGTCGACG
>CAZPED010000332.1:1588-5180 GCA_964585335.1 uncultured Planctomycetaceae bacterium
CGCGTCTTCCGCTGCGGCGGTGTCCGGAAATTGCTCAGCGACCAGCGCGTAGTATTTGGTCAGGTCGGCTTTCGTCACCTCCGAGTAGGGAAACATTTTCTTGTCGGGATGCGTCAGCTGGGTCGCAGCGGCGCTCGTGGGCGGATCGGAGGGTGCGGCACGTTGCGATTTCGCGCGGGCGCCGGCCGGCTGCTTGCGATCGACGGCCGCCACGCTTTCCGCGCGTTCGCGCGTCACGTCCGCGGCGGGCTTGTCCTCGCGCAAACCCAGGAAGGCCGGGTGCCGCAGGTGGCCGTCGCGTGTCCACTGGCTGAACTCCACTTGCGCGACCAATCGTGGCTGCACCCAGCGCACGCCACGGGCCTGACCCTTGGTGCCGTGCAGATTCGCGAACGGCGAGGCGGCCTGTTCCATTTTTTTCAGCCGTTTGCCGAGCTCGTCGAGGACCGCCTCGCTAAAGCCCGTGCCGACGCGCCCGGCATAGATCAGCTTTCCGTTTGGGTCGTGGTAGCCCAGCAGCAATGCGCCGAAGGCGTGGCGCGACCCGGACGGCGGCGTATACCCGCCGATGACGAACTCTTCGCGGTGCGCGCATTTGACTTTGAGCCAATCGGCGCCGCGGCCGCCACGGTAGGGCCGATCGCGGCGCTTGCAGACGATGCCTTCGAGGTGCCGCTGGGCCGCCTCGTCGAACAGCTCGGCGGCGTGACCCACCAGGTGCTCGCTATAGCGTAGCGGGCCGTCGGTGCCTGTCAGCAGGCGGGCCAGCAGCTCTTTGCGGTCTTCCAGCGCGCAGCCCGTCAGATTCGCGCCGTCCAGGTACAGCAGATCGAAGACGTAGTAGACCAATTGACTGCTTCGGCCTTCGCGAAATGCATTCTGCATGGCCTGAAAACTCGACGCGCCGTGGGAATCGAGAGCCACGACTTCGCCGTCGAGAATTGCCTGCTTGACGGGCAACTTGCCCAACGCGGTCACCAGGTGCGGCAGCCGCGCGGTCCAGTCGAGCTGGTTGCGGCTGAACATCCGCACTTGCCTGCCATCGACGCGGGCAATCATGCGGTAGCCGTCGAATTTGATCTCGCTGAGCCACTGGTCTCCCTCGGGAGGCGACTTGACGAGCGTCGCCAGCTCGGGCGCGACCGATTTGGGCAGCGCGGCGGTCCGAGCGCCCCGCAACTTGCCTGGCTGCAAGCGGCCGGTTCGCGACGAACGCCGGGCACGGCGCGGCGGATCGGATTTGAGCGGAGCGCTGGTTGACCGCTTTTGTTGGCCGTTGGAATTCCAGACGGCAGGAGAGTCGGCGGCGATTTCTTGCATATCGCGCCCGCTGGCGACGCTGAGCGGTTCGGCCGTCAGCACGTCGGGACCGCGGGGGCGCGCCTCGTCGTCGCGCAGCTTGAACAGCAGCCAGGCTTGCTTGCCGCCGCCCGCGGCTGTGCCGCGGCGCACCAGCACCCAGCCGCCGCGGAGCTTTTCGCCGTGCAAGGTGAAGTGCAGCTTGCCGGCCCGATAGCCGGCCGTGGCGTCTCCCTCGGGATGCCAGGTGCCCCGGTCCCAGAGCATGACGGTGCCACCGCCGTACTGACCTTCGGGAATGATGCCCTCGAAAGATCCGTACTCGACCGGATGATCTTCGACCTGCATGGCCAGACGCTTGACGGCCGGATCGAGGCTAGGACCCTTGGGCACGGCCCAGCTCAAGAGCACATCGCCCAGCTGCAAGCGAAAGTCGTAGTGCAAATGGCTGGCGGCATGCTTTTGCACCACGTACAGCCAGCCGCTGCGCTTGCCGCGAGCCCGGCCCTGGGGCTCGGGAGTGCGAACAAAGTCTCGCTTACGGCGGTATGTCGCGAGCGCCATATGTGGGGAGTCATCCGGCAGTGGGAACTGAAGAGGCCTCGGACGGTGCGGCCCAGGCAATTCTACCCCGCAAATGCCGGGCCGTTGGCCGCCGAGCTGGCCCAGGCCGGCACTGCGCATCAGCTAGAGAACCGAAGAAAACAGTGTCTAAAAAGAGAATTCGCCGTACGGCGAGGTGTGCCGTACGACGAATTAGCGGCAGCAAGAATTGCGAGTTTAGCCCGTGCGCAGCGCCGGTTCGGGCATGGGAACCAGCGGGGCCGAACGTCCGGCGGGCACCAGCCCCTCGCGCATGGCGAAGCGGGCCAACTCGACCGTCTTATGGACGTTCAACTTCTTCATTAGCCGCGACTTGTGATTTCCCACCGTGCTCACCCCGATTCCCAGGGCCTTAGCGCATTGCTTCACCGAGTTGCCCTGGGCAAGGTAAATCAGCACGTCGGTTTCGCGCGGCGTCAGGTTTGCCAGCGGATGCTCTTTGCGTTCCATGGCCAGCCGCACGCCGTCGCTCGAAAGGATCAGCCCCCGGGCAATCTCGGGGGCATAGACCCGATCGCCCTGGGCCGCCTGGCGAAGGGCATTTTCGAGCTGGTTGAACGGCTGCTGCTTGGTCAGGTAACCAGCCGCGTTGATCCGCAGCGCTTCGCGCGCGTGGATATCGAGCGGCGCTTCGTCGAGAAAAACGACCTTGGTGTCGGGCCACCGCCGGTTGAGCGTTGCCGCCCACTCGAAAGCCGGCACATCGGTGAGCACGTCGAGCAGCACCAGGTCGGGCTTGTGTTCCTCGGCCAGCCGGTGCGCATCATCCAAAGTGCCGGCAGTACCGATCACCTCCACAGAGTCGGTGCTGGCCAGTAGTGCTGACAGTGCCGCTCGCACAAGAGCCTGATCGTCGACCACGAGTACGCGCAATTTCATTTGTCCGCCCATGATACGAAGCCCTCAATGCCTGGGGGGGATTGAAGTCGTTACCCGTATCTCTGTTCCTTGGCGACCAAACGTGATTTGCAGCCGAAATGCCCCTACGACCGCAGTGCACCAGGCTGTGGCCAACGGATGTGGGCTCGGCTGCGACCAAAAAAAAAGGCACAGTCGGAAAGCCCTCCTGGCGGAGAACGTTGCCGACTGTGCCTTCAACTTGCAGGTCCCAGAGACCTGCCCGCTAAGGCGGCATGCCCCTACTTTCGGGCGTGCCGGTCTTCAGTAACGGTTTATCGCCCATTAGGGCGTTTGAGTCAAGTTTATTTACACTGAACTTGCAACGACCTTTCACGCCGGCCCGATTGGGGGACTCGCGCCCAAGTCGACGGAGCCGGTCGGGGCGTGTCGCGGCCGCTTGCGCGGCACGATTCAATTGCGCAGCAGCAGCGTTTCCAGCCGTTTGCGAAGCTCGCCCAGCTCTTTCGATTTGAAGGCTGTTTTAGTTCTTTCGAGCGTCGCGACGGCATCGTGCAGCGCTTGCTGCAAATCACCCGGCATTGACGGACTCTTGCCGGCACCGGAGGGGTCGGCCTGATCGGCCAGCCGCTGCAGGTTGGCCAGGCTCTCGGACACCGTGCGCAGGGTCATTCCCACCAGGGCCTGGAGCGATTGATTCAGCGGGAATCGCGGCTGCTCGTCGAGGCTGTACTCAATGCTGATCAGATCCTGGCGATAGCAATGCAATCGGTCCAGTTCCTGGCAGATCACGCGGCGCACGCGGGCTCGCTCGGCCGCCGTGCGGACTTTG
>CAZPED010000333.1:0-5167 GCA_964585335.1 uncultured Planctomycetaceae bacterium
GCCAACCCGAGACTGTGAGCTCGAAGGTGCCGGCGCCGGCGTCCCACACGGCATGACTGACGTACTGGCACACCGTGCCCACGCCGCGCACCAGGCCGAACGCCCCGGCCACGGCGCCGACAACGAGAAAACCGCCCAGAACCAAGAGCGGCAGGTCCACTCGTGCCGCGGGCGCTTGCAGGTTCTGCGCGATGGGCGCCAATTGCGCGACGGCAAACCACGCCGCGCCGCCCAGCACGGCCACGGCCACGGCCAGCGCCAGCCACCGCACGGCTAACAGCGGACCGGGCCCTTGCCAGACCAGCTCCAACCGCCGGCCGGGTTGCTGGTCTTCGATGCGATAGGTCGCCACGGGCCGAGCAAATTCGCTGGTGGATTCCACGACAATCTCTCGGCACACACCGGTCTGCCAGGCACGTATAGCCCGCTCAGCGTACCGGCAGCCGCCAGCGCGCACCAGGGCGGCTCGCCGGCCTGGCCGCTGCGTGTGGGGCGATACACGTCCCAGGCCAGCGTCTTGCAATTCCGCCCGCCGCAGGCCACGCTACAGCATCGTCACCGTTCCCACCGCGAGAGGATCCTGCCCGATGACCGCTGCCAGCCTGTGCCGTCGCTCGTTGTTCGTTTGCCTGCTCATCGCGCTCGCCGCGCCCGCCTGGGCCGAGCCGGCCGCGCCCCAAGCCCATATCGACGGTCAGGGCCCGGGCTTCAAAGACCTCGCTCTCGACGACTTCGTCAACGTGAACTGCAATGCCGACACCTGGTCGACCAAGGACGGCACGATTCACTGCACGGGACAGCCCGTCGGCGTCATCCGCTCGAAGCAGCCCGTCGAGAATTTCGAGCTGGTGCTCCAGTGGCGGCATTTGAAGTCGGGCGGCAATTCGGGCGTGTTCGTCTGGGTGCCCGAGGCCTCGCTGGCCACGCTCAAGCCAGGGCAGTTGCCGCATGGCATCGAGGTGCAAGTGCTCGACCATGGCTACACCGAGCAGTACGAAAAGCAATCGGGCAAGAAGGCCGACTGGTTCACCACGCACGGCGACGTGTTTCCCGGCGGCACCGCGAAGATGAAACCCTTTCCGCCCGTGGCTCCCGACGGCCGCCGCAGTTTTCCCACCAAACACTTGAGCAAGGGGCTCGAACAGTGGAACCACTACTACGTGCGCGCCATTAATGGCGAAGTGCGACTGTGGGTCAACGGCTACGAGGTCTCGGGTGGCACCGGCTGCGATCCCCGCACCGGCTACTTGTGTCTCGAGTCGGAAGGCGCGCCGGTCGAGTTCCGCAACCTCCGCATTCGCCACCTGCCGTAAGCACAACGGCCAGTCCCTCGCGCCGAGCATCGCTCGCTGGGCAGATTGCTCTTGGCTCGGGCAGTGCTCGTTCAACGGGTAAGCCAACTGGAGTGGCTCACTGGCATAGCCAGTGGCACTCGAATTTCTGTTGGCAGTGTCGCCCGGGCCGATTTGCCGTGGGGCATCGGCCCATGCGCCGCGTGCCCCTGCTCACGCCCTGTGGCACTGGCCACGCCAGTGCTGAACATCAAAGGTTCACAGCCCCTCGGTGTAAGCGTCGTTAGTCGGCGTGTGGCACTGGCTACGCCAGTGCTGAACAACGAGCATTCGCGACACTCCGTGCTACGAATGTTAGTCGCACTTGGGGAACAAGTTCATCAGCTTCACGGCGTCGTTGTAAATCGTGCCCGACGAGCGTGGGAAGCTGGCCCGTAGCCACGAGATGACGTCGATCTTGCCGGTGATGTAAGTGATTTGGCCCAGGAAGCCCCCCGAGGCCGATACGCCGACGGTCGACGTCGACACGAACGAATACGAGCTGCCCGTGCCGCTGCCGCCGGCCACCAGGTAGGCCGTGCCGGCGTACGACACCGTGTTGCCGGTCTCCAGGTCCCAGTTGGGGAAGAAGTAGCCGTTCACCAGGTTCGGATCGGTGACGTTCTGGCCCGTGCCGCGGCCGAACATGAACACCGGGCGGTTCGCGGGCGCGCCGCCGCCAAACAATACGTCTTGCGCATACTGTCCGGCGCCGGTGATCATCCAGTCGCCGCCGCCGTTGCCGTCCATCACGGTAAACACGGCCGTCGAGTTCGCGGCGGTCGTGGCCATCGTGTTCTTCGTGTTGTTCACCATGAAGTCGGCATTGCTCGAACCGTGCAAGTATAGCGAGCGCACGTGGCTGAACTGGATGGGCTGCTTGCCGCCGGCAAAATTGTCGACCGTGCCATCGCCTGCGATGATCGTGTTGAACGCCACAGCCTGGTTGTTGATCGAGGCGTTCACCTTCAGGTTCGATGAGCTGGCGCCCGTGACGCACAGCACGTTGCTGTTCGTGGCGCCCGATTGGCCGCCGTCGATCGTGAGCGACACCAACGGCAGGGCTCCGGTCGCCTCGGGCAGCGTCACGTCGATGTCGTTGTTGCCCAAACCGCCGGCCTTGAGCGAGAGCGTTTGAATCGCATGCTGCGCGTCGTTGGCAAAGCCAATTGACGCCGCGCCCGTGCGGGTAAAACCGCTGCCGGCAATCGTATAATGATTATTGGCGGCGTTCGTGCGGCCCACGTCGTTGATGTTCACCACGTTGCCCAACAGCACGTTGGCCCCCACGGGCACCGGCTGATTCGTCACCGTGCCGCTACCGGGCGGATTGCCCACGATGGCCGACGGGAACGAATAGGTGGTGAGCAGCTGGGTCGTCGTCGGCAAGGCCGCATAAGGGCTGCCCTGAATGAACAACTTGCCGGCAATCGTGCCGATCAGGTTCGTCGAGCTGCCCACGTTGACCGTGACGTTATTGCCCGTGGGGTTCTGGTCGCCGCCAATGATGTTGGTTTGCGTGGCCAGGCTTGTCGTGGTGGTGGGCAGCGTCAACTTGACGTTCACCGTGTCGAGACCGCCGATGCCATAGATCGTGGTCGTCGGCGCATTGATCGAGGCGGTGATGCCGGCCACGGCCGTGTTGTTGTCGTCGAGCGTAATCGTGTCGTTGTGCGTGTTGCCCGAGATCGTCACGCTTTTGCCGGCCGTGGGGGCATTGATGCGGCCCTGCAGCAGAATGCGCGTGCCGGCCTGAGCGCCGGTGCTGGTGTTGCTGGCGTCGCCCTGCAGCGAGACATTGCCGCTGGTCGCCTCGACGATCGAGTTGGCCAGCAGCGTAATATCGTGATCGGCCAGCAGCGTAACATCGCCCAAGGTGGACATCACACGGTTGACCGCCGCCGGATGGAGCGCGTCGCCAATCACCAGGTCGTCGGCCGTGCTGGGGTTGGCCTGCCGGCCAGCGTTCAGCTTCAGCGCGCCGCTGGTGGTCATGTCCACCTTGATGGTTAGCGGGCCCGCCGCCGTCACGTCAAGATCCTTGAGCGGCACGCCGCCGCCCACGGTGCCGCCAAAGTTCGTCACGCCCGACGAGTCGGTCTTCAGCCCGAACGGTCCGCCGGCCGACGCGATTGTCGAGATCGTAGACTGGAACGTGATTGTGCCGGCCGGATCGGCCGCCGGTTTGCTGCCGGCCACGAGCGTGGTGTCTTTGGTGAGCAGCACCGGCCCGTTGTAGGTTTGCGCCTTGGCGGTGTTGACGCCATTTTTCGGCGCCCCCTGGCCAGGCAGGGCAGGGTCGATGTCGAACGTCGTGCCGCCCCAGTTGTCGGTCAAATACTCGAGCCGGCTGCCGCCGCCTACCGAGCCGCGCAGGGTCACCACGCCGTTGTTAGTCAGCCCCTGCTGGCCGCTCGCCGCCGCGTCGATCGCCCCGTTGAACGTGATGGCCTGCGGAGCCGCCAACGTGCCGGCAATGAGAATGCTGTCCTGATCGAGAGTAACCGGGCCGTTATAAGTCTGCGTGCCCGTGGTCTGCACGGCCACCGCCGGATCGGCCACGTTCAGCCGCGCCGCGTCGTCGATCTGCACGGTCACGGCCGACACGCTGGCGCTAACGATCGTCGTGCCGCCGGCATTGCTGAGCAGGAAATCGACGCCGCTGACGGCGCCGGCCAGAGTCGTCGTGCCCGCGGCGCTGAGCGTCAGGTCGTGGCCACCGCCGGCGATCGTGCCGTTGACGGTCAGTGCGCCGCCGGCCGATAGAATCGTATCCACCGCCAGCGTCACCGGGCCATTGTAGAGTTGCGCTCCCGTGGTGCCGACCACGACCGTGGGCGCCGCCACGTTCAGCGTTACGGCGTCGTCGATCTGCACGCTCGCCGCGCTGATCGTGGCGTTGACCTGCGTGCTGCCGCCATTGTCGCTGAGCAGCTGATCGACTCCGCTGATGGGCGCGTTCAGCGTCGTAGTGCCCGCGGCCCGCAACTTGAGATCGAAGCCCGCGCCCGCGACCGGGCCATTGAGCGTCAGCGCGCCGCCGGCTTGCAGAATCGTGTCGGCGGCCAGCGTCACCGCGGCATTGTACAACTGCAGGCCGGTCGTCTTGACGGTCACCAGGGGATCGGCCACGTGCAAAGTCACCGTGTCGTCGAACTGGGCGCTGCTGGCTACGATCGGAGCATTGACCACCGTGTCGCCGCCCCCATCGACCAGCAGGGCATCGACCGAGAGCACGTCGCTCGGGTCGTCGCCGATATTCGTCGTGCCTGGCGCGGTCAAGGTCAAGTCGAACGCCGAGCCAGTCACCGCGGCGTTCAGCGCCAGCGTGGTTCCCGCCGACAGCAGCGTGTTGGCCCCCAACGTTACCGCCCCGTTGTACGTCTGCCCGGCACTCGTCGTCACCGCCACCAGCGGCGTGGCCACGTTGAGCGTGACCGTATCGTCGAATTGCGCGCTAGCCGCACTGACAAGGGCGTTGATAATCGTTGCGCCGCCGCCGTTTACCAGCAGCGCGCCGATGCCGCTGGCCGCGCCGTTCAACGTCGTGGTGCCCGTTGCGCTCAGCGTGAGATTAAAGCCGGCGCCGGCGATCGTGGAATTGAACGTCAGCACGCCACCGGCCGAGAGATCGGTGTTCGCGCCCAGCGTGACGGCGGCGTTATACGTTTGACCGCCGGTCGTCGTCACCGCCACCTGCGGCGCCGCCACGTTGAGCGTCACTGTGTCGTCACATTGCGCGCTGGCCGCGCTGACCGGGGCGTTGATAATCGTCGCGCCACCGCCGTTTACCAGCAGCGCGCCGATGCCGCTGGCCGCGCCGTTCAACGTCGTGG
>CAZPED010000334.1:0-5156 GCA_964585335.1 uncultured Planctomycetaceae bacterium
TACTTGGCATTATAATCGTTTTTCGGCTCTTCAAATGCGTCCTGCTGATCGCGCGTGATTTCCGCACGTCATTTCTATTCGAGCGCCAACAATCCCCCGGCAGCAGCCGGTTAACGAGGTTTGTCGGTCAGAGAGCTAAGGGGCAGGGGGCGAACCGCCAGCGCCTGGTCGCAGGCATCGCACCCTTGGACATACGTCTGCGAGCTAGCGCGCTGCTGGCTGCCAGCCGGCCGCGCCGCCGACCCGCTACAGGCGCAATTCTCCCACGGCAACGGCCAACGCGAGCTGTGGGGTCTTCGCGCCGCGCAACACAGCCCCATTGTCTCCCCAGGCGAGGTGCATTGAGCATGTTCGAAATCAAGCACAAAAAGACGCATGCCGTTCTGGCCCAGTTCGACGCCGATTCGCTCGAAGGACGCAAAATGCAAGGCGCCCGACTCCGCGGCGCCGACCTGTCCGGCGTCAACCTCTCGGGCGCCGACCTGGTCAACTCCGATCTGCGCGACGCCGACCTGACCGATGCCCGGCTGTGCGGCGCGGTGCTCAACGGCGCCTATCTGGAAGGGGCCAACCTGGTACATGCCGACCTCACGGGGGCCAACCTCACCGACGCGCACCTGCACCATGCCGAACTGCAGGACGCCACGCTGCACAATGCCAACCTCCGCTACGCGCAGCTGCGCGAGGCCATCTTGTGCAATGCCGACCTCACCGGCGCCGACCTGAGCATGGCCGACTTGCGCGCCGACCTGCACGACGCCAAACTGATGCGGGCCGACCTGCGGGCCGCCGACCTGACGGGGGCCAACCTCCGCGGCGCCAACCTGCAAGAGGCCAACCTCACGGGCGCCAAGCTGGCCTCGGCCCAAATGGCCGGCGCCAACACTTACGGCATGATCGACGTGCAAGGCAACCGCGTCACCGCGACCAACGGGGCCACCCACGCCTCGCCGCGGCCACGTAAAACCGTGGCCCCCCCACGCACGCCGCACCCCTGGTGGAAGTTCTGGGCCGGCGCGTCGAAATAAGCGGCCCGCAACGCTCAAGTTTGCCGCAAGTCCCGCCGTTTCCGAGCGACTGGCTATCGGACTGCGCGCCTGCAGAGCGTAACGCAGGGACCCAGGCTACCTTCGGCCCCCGGCGAAATTGCCGGCCGATTGCGGGGCGCCGCGCCGGACCTCATAATTCGCTAACCCGCAAGGCTTACGATGCTGGGCCTGAAGGGTTCAATCGGTTTGGCGACCCACCTGGAGACGTGATAATGCGACGGCGTGATGTTGGGCGGAGTTGTGTCCTGGTGTTCCTGTTGGCAATCACCGCGGCGTGCGGCGCCGCGAGCGCGGCCGAAGTGCTGCGGCTGGCCGAATCGAACTGGAACGAAGCCGTGCCCGAGGGCAAGGAAGTCGACGCCATCTACGGCGACTGGGTGCTGCGCAACGACCGCATCGTCGCGGTCATCGGCGACGCCATCAGCGGGCGCAACGCCAACATGACCGTTTACAACGTCGCCGGATCGGTCATCGATCTGACCGAGCGCGCCAAAGCAAAGCAAAGCGATCAGCTGAGCGCTTACTATCCAGTCGGCACCAACTACAAACTCCGCAGCCCGGAAGGGCAAGACGGCAAAAAGCCGCTCACCGGGCCGACCTTGCGATTGACGTTCGCCGGCCCCTCGGTCGACGAGCGCTCCAAGGCCGAGGTCGTTTACGAGCTGGCCGACGGCCAGCCCTGGCTGAAGATCACGACCCGGGTGACCAACACCAGCCAGGAGCCGCTCGACCTGAAGCGGCTGGACGCGATTCGCGCCGACGGCGAGTTCCGCACCGGCGCCGACGAGGCGCTTGGCCTGTTTTGGACCTACGACAAGTACTGGCGCCAGGCCTACGGCTCGCTGTTTGCCGATACCGCCCTCAAGCTCGTGGCCAACGAAGGCGAGCGTCGCGGCCGGCCGGAGCTCGTTATCGAAGCCAAAGACGCCAAGCAACTGACGCTGGCCCCCGGCGAGACGCGGGAACTGGTGCGCTACTTATTCCCCGCGGCCAATAACATCGAAGTCCGCGCGCTGGCCGGCGAGCTGCGCGGCGCTTCGCCCGTCGAACTCAAGCTGAGCGTGCGCGATCCGGCCGGCCCGGTCGACACGGCGCAAGTCGTCGTGAAGTCGGGCGACAAGGAATATGGTCACGCTGTGACCGGCGCCGATGGCCGCGTGACGCTGCGTCTGCCCGCGGGCAATTACCAGGCCACGGTGTCGGGCCAGGGACGCGGCGAAAAGACGCTCGACTGGAAGCTGGCCAAGGGCGAAGCGGTCGACGTCGAGCTGCCCGCGCCCGGTTACGTGGTGGCCAAGATCACCGACAGCGCCGGCAAGCCCACGGCCTGCAAAGTGCAATTCACCGCTCGCGAAGCCAGCAACACGCCGGCCTTTGGTCCCGACAGCGCCATCCACGGCATCCGCAACGTCTACTACACGCACGACGGCCAGTTCCGCACGGCCCTGGCGCCCGGGCAGTACGACGTGATTGTCAGCTATGGTCCCGAGTACGATGCCATGCTGACCACGATCGACGTCGCCCGCGGCAAAGACACCCAGCTTACGGCCCAGCTCAAGCGCACGCTCGACACGCGCGACTGGCTGAGCGCCGACTTTCACAGCCACTCGACCCCTTCGGGCGATAACACTTCGAGCCAGCGCGGCCGGGTGCTCAACCTGCTGGCCGAGCACATCGAGTTTGCTCCCTGCACCGAGCACAACCGCATCACGGTGTACGACCCGCACCTGGAGCACTTCCAGGCTTTCGACCGGATGCTCACTTGCCCGGGCATGGAGCTGACCGGTCGTCCGCTGCCGATCAACCACCAGAACGCATTTCCGCTAGTTCCCAAGCCGCGCACGCAGGATGGCGGCGGGCCGAAGCCCGACGTCGACCCCGTGGTGCAGATCGAACGGCTGGCCATGTGGGATAACGGCTCCGACAAGCTGGTGCAGATCAATCACCCCAACATTCCGCAGATGGTGGGCGACCGCGACACGAACGGCACACCCGATGGCGGCTTCGAGAAAATGTTCAGCTTCATGGACGTGATCGAAGTCCACCCGCTCGACAACATCTTCAAGAAGCCTGAAAAGCTGCCCAACGAGCGCGAGGAAGGCAACGCCATCTTCCACTGGATGCAACTGATGAACCTGGGCTATCGGCTGCCGGCGGTCGTCAACACCGACGCCCACTGGAACTTTCACGGCTCGGGCTGGCTGCGCAATTACATCCAATCGAGCTCCGAGGACCCGACCAAGGCCGTCGTGGCCGACCTGGTGCATGCCTGCGAGCACGGCAACATCGTGATGACCAACGGCCCCTTCCTGGAAGCGAGCGCTCGGGCAGAGCAGGGGGGCGATAGTGCCCACGTGGGCGAAGACCTCAAGGCCCCCGGCGGCAAGCTGGCCCTCAAGGTGCGCGTGCAGTGCCCCAACTGGCTGAAGGTGAACCGCGTGCAGGTGTTCGTCAACGGCAAGCCCGAGGAAAAGCTGAACTTCACGCAGCGGACGCATCCGCAGCTGTTTGCCGCGGGTCCGGTGGTGTTCGAGCAGACGATTCCCGTCGTGCTCGACCGCGACGCGCACGTCATCGTGGCCTGTATTGGCGAGGGAGAGGGCCTGGGGGCCGTGATGGGGCCCGACCATGGCAAAGACCAGCCGTGCGCCGTGGGCAACCCGTTCTTTGTCGACGTCAACGACAACGGCTTCGAGCCGAACCGCGACATGCTCGGCCTGCCGCTCGTGCTCGAGCCGGGAGCCAAGCCCTCGAAAGGTCACAAGCACCCGCACTAGCAGGCAATCGGGCGTCTCGCCCGGCGACTCCACCTCCAGAGCTCACGCGCGCATCCGCTGCCATGGCCATCCCCGGGCTTGGCACCAACGTAGGGCCAGCAAGGCGAACAGCGCCAGCCCCGCGTAGCGAATCAGGCCCGTTTCGTAGACGACCATGCCGTTAAACACGATCAGCAGAATGAACGTGTGTAGCGCCCGATCGACGATGATTGGCCGCCGCGCGTAGGCCGCCGGCCGCAGCCACCACCACAGGCCATCGGCCACCCAGAGCAGCGTGAACAGGTGCGAGACGTAAATGCCCTCGCCCCAACCGCTCACCTGGCGCGTACGCTCTACCGCGTGGGCGTGCGACCAATGGTCGTAGTAGTGAAACGCCACGGCCAGGTGCACCAGGAACGACCCGATCGCCAGCGTCCAGCACCAGCGGGCCACGCGGCCGCGCGGCGTTTCGACCCGCCAATCGGCCGGTTCGAGCCGCATCATCAGCACCAGCGCCAGCGCATACCAGGCGAGTGACACCCGCACGGTGTTGCGCGTCAGCCACTCGCCTTGGTCGTGCGCCCAGGCGCTGGTCACGGCAATCGTCGTCAGCATCGCCCCCGTGCCCAAAGCGATCAAGAGCGCGTCGAGGCGCCAGAGGCTGGGTCCAGTTGCGGCGGGCAGACGCAGCATGCGGCAAGGTTTTAGGCAATTGCGGCGGGAATCAGCGGGGCGCAGGTCCGCCGCATTATAAGCGTCGCGAGCCGACCACCCAACTGGCGGTTTGTCGGTCCATTGATCCGCGCCCGGCCAGTTCGGATACTGGACTGCCGGCGTTGCTTGCGCGATACAAGCGCCAGCGTCCTCGAATCGCCCCTTCCGCGCGCCAGGGTTTTTCACGATGCTCTTCCGACGGTCGTTCGCCAGTTGGTCGCTCTTCATCGCGTTGCTGCTCGGGCTGTTTGCGATCGCGCTACCCGCCGCTGGCGCTAACGAGCCCAAGCGGCCGAACGTGCTCCTGATCCTGGCCGACGACATAGGCTCGCCAAGTAGCCGGAGTTACCGATTTATACGAAAAAGCCGCGAAAAGAAGCGAAACATCCGCCGCAGTGCGGCCCTGCAAATTGCGGCCAATCCCGGCGAGTTTTCGTGAATTAACTACACTTTGCTACAGACGCATGGGATCTGGGCGAGGTGCTCCCCCGGCATCTCTTGCCCTTTGGCCACGAAATGGTCAGACAAGAGATGCCAGGGGAATGTTGCCACGTTTCGCACGCGATCCCCTGCGCCCGCCATATTGGGTGGAGCTGTGAGCGCCGCTTAGAATCAGAAGCGGCACCAGTGGAACTAC
>CAZPED010000335.1:0-5140 GCA_964585335.1 uncultured Planctomycetaceae bacterium
AGGACGATGAACGGAATGTATTCGCCGATGATCACGTGCTGCAACGTTTCGGTTGCCAGCGACACGCTGCCGTTGGGGTGCAGCAGTGCCAGGTAGAGCAGCGTGATCAGCGCCAGGTTGCCGGCTACGTAGAACTTATTAAGATTGTGCTCCCACCAATGCGCCGTGTGCTCGATCAGCGGAAGCACGGCAATCGCCGCCAACAGCAGGCCGAATGGCAACACGGACCAGAAATGGGCAATGGCACCGCCAACGTGCTGCTCGGCGTGGTCGGCGTGGTCGGCGTGAGGCTCGAAGGCGGTCCAGCCCAAGAGCGTGGCCGCCAGGTAGCCGGCCAGAATCACCGCGATGACGGACAGCAGCGGCTTGTGAACGTTCTTGCGCCAGGCGAGGGCCAAAGACATAGCGAGTGGCTCGCGAAGTCGGGGTGCGGTTCAGTCAACTTCCAAATCTTTAACGCGCTCTGCCGCACGGCCGCAGGGCTCACGTTCGCCTAGGCCAAAACAGAACGCATCGACCGCGGAAAATCAAGTGGCCGGGCAATTGCCCCGCCGCCGTCGGCGCGGGCCCGCTGGCGCGTAGCGCTCTGTTGTGTTACATTGGGCCTGATCGCGCAAGTCCGCCGGCCTTGCGCTCGCTTACCTTACGAACCTTTCGATGAAGTGTACGCCGTGGAAGTCTGGTTGCGCACGAATTCACGCGCTCTGCTGCTGGGCATGATCGTGCCGGCCATCGTCGCCTTGCTGGGCGCGGCACTGCTGTTCACTTCGCCCGTCTGGGCGCGGGCTGTCGGCGGTGGCCTGTTGGCGCTGGGGGGGCTGGCCCTGGCCGTGCTGGCCTGGCACTTGCGCCATCCGCGCCTGGCCTATCAGAAAGGGCACGTGCTCTTTTGGCTGCGCTCGGGTGGCCCCATCTGTGTGCCGGTGGAATTCGTGGAATGCTTTTGGCTCGGGCAGGCTCCCAGCCTGCTGCCCGGCAAGCGTCACCAGAATACGGAAACCGCGGCGCTCGTGGTGCGCATTGCCCAGAAGGCCGAGGCCTGGCACCATCAGGACGTCAAGCCGCAGCTGGGCAAGTGGTGCGAAGGATACGTGACCATCCGGGGCACCTGGTGCCAGCCGCTGCACATCGACTTGGTGAATCGACTTAACGAACGGCTGGCCGAAGTCTCTCGCGCCGCCGCCCGCTGAAGCACCTTCCAGCAACCGCCATGGCACAACTGCTCGTCAGCGTTCGCAATGTGGTCGAAGCCCAACTGGCGCTCGACGCGGGAGTCGACCTGATTGACATCAAGGAGCCACTCGGCGGTTCGCTGGGCGCCGCCGGCGCCGACACGATCGCGGGGGTTGCTCGCCGGATCGCCGGGCGCGTGCCCCTCAGCGCGGCACTCGGCGAATTGCTCGAGCCGCAAGTGGCAAGGCCGCTGCCCGAGGGCTTGCATTTTGTCAAATATGGCCTGGCTGGCTGCGCCGCCCGTGGCGATTGGCCACAGCTCTGGCGGCAAAGGCTCGCGCAACTTCCCGCGCAGGTGGTTCCGGTTGCCGTGGCCTACGCCGATTGGCACTTGGCCGGTGCGCCGTCGATCGAGGACGTACTGGAATTGGCAACCGAGGTCGGCTGCGGCGCGCTGCTGATCGATACGTTCGACAAATCGGCCGGCAACGTGCTTTCGCACAGGAGCCTGGATGATTTGCACCGGATCTTGCAGCAAGCCCATTCTCGGCAGTTGATGTTTGTCGTGGCTGGCAGCTTAGGACCGCGCGAGTTGACAGCGATTCTCCCGCTCGAGCCCGACGTGGTGGCCGTTCGCGGCGCGGCATGTGCGGCCCAGCGCACCGGAACGATCGACGGCGAGAAGCTGCGAGCGATTGTTGCGCAGGTACACGGTGCGCGCACTTGTAATACGCTGGGCACCTAGGGGCCAGCGCGTGGTGGCGGTCGCCGATCCGCGATTCCTGACGCGCCCCGACAAAATGCTTGACATCGTCTGGCCATTCGGAATACTCAGTACTTCCACCAGACGTAGGGAATGTCGGCGCCTTGTGGGCGTCAGGCGACGTCTGGTTCTTGATCGTCGGGGCATGGCCCCGGTTCTCGATTCAGTTTCCGGCCCTGGAACGTCACCCTGCAAGGAGCAAGGAGCGACCATCGTGCCCAATACTGTTTTGGAAGCCATCAAACTTGGTGTCTGGGACTTTGAACCCGAAGATATCGAGCGCGATGATTTTGAGGCCTGCCAGGCGATGCCCGGTACTCCGGGCAAGCTGACAGCCTTGGCCGAGCGTGTGCGATTAGGACTGCCGCTGTGGCATCCGGAAGACCGATTGGATTGCGAGGGAGCGGGCGATTAAGCTCGCGCGGGGCAAAAAGCCCCCGCCGTGCGGCGAGCGCGTTGGCCCACTTCCGATTTCGGGGTAGGATTGAGGGCGGCCGGAACTGGCCAATGCCCGGACGTCTGCCCCCAACCGCCAGGTGGCACTCGCGCGGTTCGTCACTACCCTTTCTGCAAGGAAATGTCATGCCCAGCCTGTCGATCTCGATTCCTCATGCCCTGGGAACCGAAGAAGCCGTTTCCCGCTTGAAAACGTTCTTCCAAAAGCTGAAGGAACGCCACGCCGACAAAGTGAGCAACCTGGAAGAGCAGTGGGAAGGCAACAAGCTTTCCTACGCGTTTTCGACCTACGGCTTCAACATCAAAGGCGATCTGGACGTCGAGCCGGGCGAAATCAAGGTCAACGGCTCGCTTCCCTTCGCGGCCATGATGTTCAAAGGCAAAATCGAACAGGCCGTTCGCGAAGAGCTCGAAAAGCAGCTCGCCTAGGCGGCGACCCGGAAAATCACCGGGCCGGCGGCTTGGGCCCCGGCTTGACTTCGACCACCTGGCCTCGGCGCTCAAACGCCAGGCCGGTGCCGTCGAAGACCGCGCGCAGCAGCACGTCGAGTTGCACCTTCTCGACCTGCACGCTCACCAGTTGGTCCGTCGAGAGTCCGGCCGCTTCGATGGCCGGGCGATCCCAGACAAACTCCAACTGCAAGCGCTCGGCCAACTGGCCGACGACTTTCTCGAGCGATGCCTTTTCCACCGTCAGCTGATACTGCTGCGGTCCCTGTTTTACCGCGGGCGCATCGAGCGACTTGCCTTTCAAGCGCTGCTCGATCACTTCGTGGACTTCCAGCGGCGCGTCAACGTGCAATTTCTGACCGGCCAACTTGATCCTGGCCTCGGGCATCTCGCGCGACCAATTCTGCGCCAGCGTTTTGGCCTCGCGGCCAGCCCGATAGTCGCGGGCCACGGTCACTCTCTCAGGTAACGGCCGCAGCGTGACTTTCGTGCCCGCTGCGTCGACTTGAAACGTCAAGTCGAACTGCACGGCGACGAGCGTCAGGCGATCAACCCAGCTCAACGGCGGCAAATCGGCCGCCGGCCAAAGATCGTGCGGCACTTGCTTGAGACCGGCCAATTGCACGTCGGCTTCGCCGGCCAGCGACTCGAGCAACTGCGCGGGCTCGCTAGCTTCGTCCCACTGCCACGCCTTTTGCAACAGGAACTTCCGCGAAGCGGTCTTGGGCAATCGCCGGGCATCATCCAACCGGGCCGCCGCGACCGTGCGCAGCCGACGCGCCGCGTCGCGCGGGCCGATGTAGGCCACGGAGCCCAATTGGCTATAGCCGCAATCGACGCTTTCGGCAATGCGCGCAAGCAGAGTCGCCAGCGGCTCGGGCGAACCGCCCAGCGTGACGCTACGGGTCGGATCGACGCGGCGGTCCAGCACGATCGTCAAGTGTTGGGCCTGTCCCAAGGCGTCGAGCGCGCGGCGCAGCGGCACCTGGCTCCAAGAGATGCTCGCCGGAGCGGCCAGCTTGCGCCGCAATTCGGCTGGCGAGATGGCCGAGGCCGGGCCAGCCGCCGCCAGCGGCGCGCCGCAGGCAACCAGCAGGCAAAACCAGCTCATCCATCCCCACACACGTCGCATAACCGGTTGCCTTGGGCCTTGTTTCCCGCTGCATTCGGCCAAGTGATCGAGCGGGCACCACATGCCCATTTTCCGCCAAACCACCCGGGCGGAAAAGAGAATTCCGCCCGTTCGGCTGCCCGGGTCTGGTGAAAGTCTGCCGCCCGATTAGACTGGGAGGAATCTAGGGGCAAACGGGCCTCGAAAGTTCAACACCGTCCACGCAGTTAGGCGAGCGGCACAGCCCATGTCTGACCATACCAAGCGCACGCGGTCGCCAGTTCTGACGAGCCTGTACCACGAGTACCTCGTCGACCAGAATACCGACCGTTTTGCCCAGCGGGTTGCCGAGCGCTACCAGGTAGGCACGCTGGAGCGGCTGGCCGTGGTGGGCGATCGCATGGGCCGCCGCGCGGCGGTGCTGGCCGTGGGACTGTTGGGCGATTACGGCTCGAACTCGGTGCTGGGCCGCGCCCTGCACGATGCCGACCGCGGAGTGCGCATGCTGGCTGAAAATGGCATTCGCTACCTGTGGTGTCGGGCTGGCAGCGCGCTGCAACAACAAGCGCTGACCAACATCATTGCCGCCAACACGGCCAAGCGGTTTGGCGACGTCATTACCGAAGCCACGCGGCTGATCGGCGAAGCGCCCTGGATCGCCGAAGCCTGGAATCAGCGGGCCTTGGCGCTGTTCGGTCTGGGCCGATTCGCCGAGTCGATTCACGACTGCACCGAAGCCCTTGAGATCAATCCCTACCACTTCGGCGCCGTGGTCGGCATGGCCCAGTGCCATTTGCAAGCCAAGGCGCCCGAAGCCGCCCTGCAATGCTTTCGCCGGGCCTTGCGGCTCAACCCGAACCTCGAAGGCGTTCGGGCCCAAGTCCTCTACTTGCAGCGCACGCTCAAAAGCCAAGAATAGTTGGCAGCGTGGCGGCGTCTGAGCCCGCGCGCTACTTCGAGCGTGGGACACAGCGCATGGCCGCCGGCGAGCAAACCGTTTTGATCCTGGGAGCCGGCATCAACGGTTGCGCCCTGGCCCGAGAGCTGGCGCTCAACGGCGTCTCGGTCTGGATCGTCGATACCGAGGACGTTTCGTCAGGGGCGACCAGCGGATCGTCGCGCTTGATCCACGGCGGCCTGCGCTACCTGGAGTATGGCGACTTCGAGCTGGTGCAAGAATCGCTGCA
>CAZPED010000336.1:0-5130 GCA_964585335.1 uncultured Planctomycetaceae bacterium
CGTCGCCAGATGCCGCTACCGGCGCGCGTTGGCAACCAGGCCCACCAGGAACCCTGGGCAAACCAGAGCTTCGATTGCGGCTTGTCGGTCGTCGGCGCGCTCACGTCGACCTGAAAGGCCGGCCGCGTGACAACCGGTTGGTCAGCTGCACACGATGATATGGAGCAAACGACGCTCGTCAGCAGGCCGAGGCCTGCGACAACGGTGCCCACCAACCAGCGCGGTCGACGCGTCATTCCATTACGGGTTGCTTGCATGTTCCGACTCATCTCTTCCGCCTGTTTTCGTCGGTCGTACGTTCTGTAGTCCGCGCTACTCGCAGCGCACGCTGCGCACCAGGTCCCAGTCGACGTCGACTCCCAGTCCCGGCCGATCGGAAATGGTCGTCAGCGGTCCTTCGATCAGCACTGGCTCGCGCACCAATCTTAATTCGTGGTAGTCCGCGCCCAGCATATCGCCCGGATACTTCTCGACCTGCATGTTGGGACAGGCCACGACCAGGTGGGCCATGGCCGCCGTGGCCACGTCGAGCTCGAGGTTCGAGCCGATCGAGCAAGCCACGCCATGCTGGGCGGCAAAGTCCACGATTTGCTGGGCCTTGCGAATGCCCCCTTGCTTGCCCGGATACACGCTAATGACGTCGCAGCACGTGTTACGCACCAGCTCTTGTGCGTGCACGAGGTTAAAGCAAATGTCGTCGGCCATCACCGGCACCGTGGTTTCGCGGCGCACGCGGGCCAGCGCCGCGTAATCGCCGTCGGCCGTCGGTTGTTCATCGAGCGACAAGCGACAGTCGGCCAGCGCGTTGATCGTTTGAATGGCAGTGTCGACCTCCCAGCCGCAGTTGGCATCGACGGTCAGTGCGATGGCGGGGCCCACGGCAGCCCGCACCGCGCGCACCCGCTCGATGTCCTCGGCGGCGTTGCGGCCGACTTTGATCTTGATGGTCGTGAAGCCCGCGGCCAGCAATTCCCTGGCCCGCGCGGCGGCGCGCTCGGGCTCGTAGGCGCCCATGCTGTAACGGCTGCGCACGGTGAGCGGCCGGCACGCGCCGCCGAGCAGCTCGTAGACCGGTTTGCCCTCGGCCTTGCCGACCGCGTCCCAGCAGGCCATCTCGATGGCGCTTTTGGCAAACCAGTTGTGCGCGCAGGCCGCGTCCAGCGCGCGGTCAATCGCGGCCACGTCGGCCGGATCGGCACCCAGCACGGCCGGGGCCAGCACGCGTTCGATGATCGACTGCGCGCTCCACACGGTCTCGCCGCTCCAGCGGGCCGTGACGGTCGCTTCGCCGGCCCCCTCCACGCCCGAGTCGGTCACCAACCGCACGAGCAAATAACGCGACACGCGGTGCTGCCCCAGCGAGCTGATCATCCAGCGCTCGGGCTTGATGGGGACTTCGACCGGATAGGTTTCGATGCGGGTGATTTTCATGATCGCCGGGTGGGAACGAGTTGCGGTGGCTGCGGCGGCAGGCGTGCAATGGGCGTTGTACCACACGCCAGCGGCCGACACGATGCGCACCGGCCGAGTTGTTTCAGCCGAACTTCGGGCAACTGGAAAACGCTCCGGCCGTGTGGTAGAACCGACCCGCATTGGTCCCGCCCCTGGCCCGCCCCGCGCGCGTGCATATCACCGAGTGCCACACGATGTCTGCCAGTCAAATCCACGCCACCGTCGATTTCCAGCGCTCTGGCGTGCAGCAGGGGCACCTCTGCGTTCCGTACTCGTACAACCTGGCCGGCTGGGCGAATCTGCTGGTGCCCGTGGCGGTCATCAACCGGGGCGAGGGGCCGACGGCGCTGGTGATGGCCGGCAACCACGGCGACGAATACCCCGGGCAAGTCGCCGTGTTGCGGCTGCTGCGCGAGCTGACGGCCAACCCCGCGCCGGTCCGTGGGCGAATCATCCTGATTCCGGCCCTTAACATGCCCGCGGCCAAGGCCGCCACGCGGCTATCGCCCCTGGACGGCAAGAATTTGAATCGCTGCTTTCCGGGCAATCCGCACGGCACGCCGACGGAAATGATCGCCCATTACCTGACCACCGTGCTGTTTCCGCTGGCCGACCTGGTGATCGACATCCACACCGGCGGCCGCGGCGTCGACTTTTATCCCTGCGCGCACATGCACCTGGTCGAAGATCGGCAGCAGCGCCGGCAAATGGTCGCCGGCACGCTGGCCTGGAACTCTGACTTTGCCTTTCTGTACGCCGACATCGCCGGCACCGGACTGCTGCCGGTCGAGGCCGAGCGCCAAGGCAAGGTCGTCATCACCACCGAAATGGGCGGCGCCGAGTCGGTTTCGGCGGCCGTGCATCAGTTGACGCAATCGGGCTTGCGCAACGTGCTCGTACACTTCGGAGTGCTGGCAGGCAACGTCGTGACTCGCGCTGCGCAGGGCTTGCCGCCCACGCGCTGGGTGCAGTCGCTCGATCGCGACGACTACCGGTTTGCTCCCGAGTCGGGCATTTACGAAACGCTGCTGCCGCTGGGCGCCGAGGTGGCCCAGGGACAAGCCGTCGGCGCGATTCACTTTCTCGAGCGGCCGGATCGCGAGCCGGTGATTGTCAGCGCCAACACCGCGGGCATTTTGCTGGCCACCCGCGGCCCGTCGCTCGTGGCGCAAGGTGATTGCGTGGCCTGCATCGCCCACGACGTCGATCCGGCGATTCTTGGCTGACGCCGCGCGGACGCGCGCTCCACGAAATAGGTAACACGCATGCTGATCGGCTATGTCAGCGACGAACGCTACGTGGCGCTGAGCGACGTCACGGTCGAACTGGAGCGCGACGGCCAGTCGGTCGAAACCCGCTCGCGGGCTTCGGGCGCCATTCATGCTGACGTGGCGCCTGGCGAGTACCGCGTGACGCTGCAAAAAAACGGGTTTGGCGCCAAGCGAGCGCACGTGGTGCTCGAAGCCGGCCGGCCGCATCAGTTTCGGCTGTTGGCCGACGGGCTATTGGGCTACGCCTGGCCCAAGTGGGTCCGCGGCGGCGAGCGCAGCGAGTTCCGCGTCCACTCGGTCGAGCCCTATAAGATCGATCTTTGGCGCTACGGCTGGCACAAGCAGCACGTCCGCAAGATCGGCTGGTTCGACGAACACGGACCGCTGGCCACGATGCAGATCACACCCGATGGCGATTACACGCAAAGCGGCGTGCAGTGGAACAAGTTCGGTTACGGCAGCTGGCAACATCACCAGTGGATCACGGCGCCCGAGCGATCGGGCATGTACTACTTTCACGCTCGCACCGACAGCGGGCGGTTCTTCGCGTTCCCCTGGATCGTGGCGCCTCGCGAGCCGAGCGCGCCGATCGCCGTAATGGCCTCGAACATCACCTGGAACGCCTACAACAATTTCGGCGGTCGCAGCAACTACATTCATGCCGACCGGCTGCCGCCGGCCCCCACGGTCAATGCCCGGCTCGAGCTAAGCCGCTACAACGATCCGCTGTTCGGCACTTGGAATGCGGAGGACTACGCGCCGCTTTCGTTCGACCGCCCCGAGCCAATCAACCACGTGCCCGAGCACGTACAAGTGACCGATCCGATCGAGGGTCGCGCCGCCTGCCACGTGGCGCCCACCGAGTGGCGGCTGCTCGGTTGGCTGGAGCGCGAACAGTTCCACTACGACCTCTACGCCGAAACGCAGCTCGACGCCGGCCAGCTCGATCTCGACGCCTACCGGGTGCTTATCATCAGCACGCACCCCGAGTATTGGTCGCGAAAGATGTACCAGGCGGTCAAAGCCTGGGTCTTCGAGCGCGGCGGCCGTCTGATTTACCTGGGCGGCAATGGCCTGAACTGCGAGGTGTCGCTGCTCGACGAAGCCACGATGATCGTACACAACGGCGACAATCGCCAGCTTCAGGCCGATTTGGGGCGTTACGAAAGCCGCCTGGGCATGCGCGTCGAGTCCGAGGCCAACCTGCTGGGAGTCGTCTACACCGAGGCCGGCGTCATGACCGCCGCGCCCTACGAGGTGCTCGCTCCCAATCACTGGGCCTTTGCCGGCACCCAGCTGGAGCGCGGCGACCTGTTCGGCCAGGACAGCCAGCACGAGCGAATTCCGGGGGGCGCCTCGGGCCACGAAACCGATAAGATCTCGCCCAGCTCGCCGGCGAACGTCGAGCATCTGGCCAAGGGGACCAATCCCGACCAGGGCGGCGCCGATCTGGTCTGCTTTGAAACCTCGCGTGGCGGCGCGGTGTTTTCGGCCGGCTCGATTTGCTGGCCGTCGAGCTTGCTGGTCGACCCGGCCGTCTCGCGCATCACAGCCAACGTCGTGCGCCGCTACAGCCAGTGACCGCCGGTCCAGCCCCGCTGCTGCGGCGACTGGCAGTGCCCAAGTCAGCTCGATTCTGCTAATCTCACAGGCCTGTCGAGTACTCCTTCGCCATCGAGAGGTCCGCGATGAACGCCCCCGACGAGCAGAGCGCAAACGTCCTTGAGAAGCAGCGCCAGTCCCTGCTCAAGTTCGCCGCCGAATTTCCCTTCTTCAAGCTGTTGGGAATGGGAATCGTTGACGTCGGGCCGGGCTGGTCGCGGTTGAGCGCCCAGTGGCGCGAAGACCTTTGCCAGCCGGCCGGCATCATGCACGGCGGCGTGATCGCCTCGCTGGTCGACACGGCAATCGCCCACTCGATTCTGCTCACGCCCGAGCATCTCGCAGCGCGGCCCAAGGGAGGCCGGCTGGTCTCCGTCGATCTGCGGATCAAGTACTTGCGCCCCATCTCCACGGGCCGGGTGTACTGCGATGCCAAGGTGACCCGCATGGGCCGGCAGATCATCCACACCGCGGCCACGGTGACCGACGACGGCGGCAAGGAAGTGGCCACCGGCGATTCAATCTACATGATGGTCACCGCCGAACGCCTGCAAAAGCCCGGCGATTGAGCCGATGGGCCAGTGCTAGTCCAATAGCTCGGGCTCGAGCAACCGCTTCACCTCGGGCTGGTCGAGATTCTCGGGCGTGGCCAACGTCTCGCCAGTGGCGATTTGCGACTCGACCGGCTTGCCACGCAAGTGATCGACCATGGTCGTCACGGCCAGCTCGGCCATGTGCACGGGGTTTTGCAGGACGATGCCGTGCATCTTGCCCGCGCGCAGGGCGATGACCAGCTCGGGCCCGG
>CAZPED010000337.1:0-5130 GCA_964585335.1 uncultured Planctomycetaceae bacterium
CGCGCTCGTCGACGATGGTGCGGGCAATCCGCCGGCTGTGCCGCTCCTCTCCGTAGCGAAAAATGATGTTGGCCAGCTGCGTGGCGTCCAGCCGCTCCAACAGCCGCCAGGCAGGCTCGCCCTGGGTGACGTCGAAACGCAAGTCGAGCGGTCCCACGGCATCGAAGCTGAACCCCCGCTCGACGTCGGCCAGCTGATCGCTGGAGAGCCCCAGATCGAGCACGATACCGTCGACACCGGGAATTTCCAGTTGCTCGAGCACTTCGGGCAGCTCGTGATAACTGGCCGTGACGAGCGTGACGGGCAAACCGGCCAGGTTGATTTCGGCCGCGGCCAAAGCAGCCGGATCGCGGTCGAACGCCAGCACCCTGCCTTGCGTTCCCACCCGCTCGGCCAGTGCCCGCGTATGACCGCCGGCCCCCAGCGTGCCATCGACCAGGGTTTGGCCGGGGCGCGGATCGAGCGCCTCGACCACTTCGTTGAGCATCACGCTGACATGAACCGGGGAGGCGTGATCCATAGGCACTTGCAGCGGCACGTGCGACCGCCTGCCGCGCCCAAGATATTAAAAGCATTGCTTCGAGAGAAAACCCACCCAACCCGCGGCACTTCCTTGTGACGCGCGGAGATCGGGAGGTGCGGCAGAGGGCCCCAGCGCCACTCAACCGCCGTTCGCAACCCGACGGCAATCCCTGCTTTCCGGGTCTGCGCCGCTCGCCCAGTCAGTCGGTGGCCGTGGACTGACTGGCAAGCGCTACGCACGAGGCGAACATCGGACGGACGACCAGCAAGTACTCCTGTCAGCTGACTCTAGTCAATTTCGCGAACTTCAGGCCGAAGGCTGCTGAAAGGCGGCTTCGGCGATTTGATCGAAGTGGGACTGCTTCTGGCCGACGTAACTTTCCCAACGCAACCGGTCCCAAAGTTCCAGGTGATCGTGTACGCCGACCAGCACGGCCTCTTTCGTTAGTCCGGCCAGTTCGGCAAGTTCCGGCGGCACTCGCACGCGGCCCTGACTGTCCAACTCCACGGCCTGCGCCCGGGCATAGAACAAGCGGCTGAAGGCCCGCACATCCTGAGCGTTGGGCGAGGCATTGGCCAGGCGTTGGGCCAGTCGCGCCAGTGCGTCCTCCGTGTACAGGGCCAGCGAACCATCGGTGCCGGGGGTGACGTACAGCACCCCTTTAGCCAAGGCACCCAAGGCATCGCGGAGCGGCTTGGGAATGGCGATTCGCAGCTTCTCGTCGACCGCCCGTCGGAACGTCCCGGTCAACAGCATGAATCACCACAAATCCCCATCGCTCACCATTGGGACCCAAGAATACCCAGATCGCTCGTCGCGTCAAGTTGGCTTTGTCGCGGCTCGTTTCGTCGCTGCGCAGCGCCCGCGGCGCAACTGCTTGGCAAGAGACTGACTTCCGCGCCAGAAGCAGCGGGCAAAATAATTTCGCCGCCGGGCGAAGGCTCAGCGATTGAGTAGCGATCGATAGAGCAGGGCGTAGGCCGTGGCCATCGCCTCGAAGCTAAACTGCTCCCGGGCGCGGCGCTGGTTTTGCACGCCCAACTCGCATGCCAGGCCAGGGTCATTCAGCAGCGCAAGCAGCTTTTCTGAAAAGACTTGCGCATCATCGCCCTGGCACCTCGCCACCTGCGAGTCGGCCTGCGGCCCGAGCAACTCGGCCACCCCTTCCACGGCGCGGGCAACGACCGGTTTGCCGGCCGCCATCGCCTCGAGCACGACGTTGGGCATGCCTTCCCAGCGCGAGGGCAGCAGCAGCAAGTCGGCCGCGGCCAATAGCGCCGGCACATCGTCTCGGTAGCCCAGAAAGTGCACGCGCCCGGCCAGCTCCGCGGAGGCCTGTGCCTGGCGCTCTAGCGCGCCGCGCTGCGGCCCATCACCCACCACGACCAGGTCGTGCCGCGGGGCTTGTCGCAACACCGTGGGCAGCAGGCTCAAGAGCCAATCAACGCCCTTTTGCTGCTCCAGTCGGCCAACGCACAGCAGGGCGCGCCGCCCAGGCCCCAGTTGCATTTGCTCCCGAGGGCAGGCGACCGCCGTGGCAAAGCGTGATACATCGACGCCGTTGGGAATCACCAGCAGCTTCTCGGCTGGCAAACCCCCGACGGTCGCGGAAAACTCGCGCACGCTCTGACTCACGCAAACGTGCCGGTCGACGCAACTGTCGGCCCAACGGGCCAGCCTCAGATGCCAGCGCGAGGCATGCTCGGCCACCCGAATGCCGCTGACGACGCGCTGCACCCCGGCCCGGCGAGCCGCGATTGCCCCCAGCAGGTTGGCGTGGAACAGAAATGTTTGCAGCAGTTGGATGCGATCGGCACGCAAGCGGCGTTCGAGTTGCCACAACACGCGCGGCGCCGAGCGGGCGGCGCGCGCAGCGAAGCAGACGACCGGCAAGCCTGCCTGCTCCAAACGGTCGGCCAGCGAGCTGGGATTGCCCGCCGGCCGTGGACCGAGACAATACACCACGGGATCGAACTGGCGGCGATCAAGTCGCGTGGCCAGTTCGACCAGGCACCGCTCGGCGCCGCCGGGTTCCAGCTCGGGTATGCACAGGCCGATGCGAATCGGGTTGGCGACTTTCTTATTCAATCCCACGTACCCGCTACGATGCCGTCACTTTCCGACTACGATTACCCGCTGCCCAAGCACCTGATCGCCCAGCATCCGCTGGCGCGGCGCACCGATGCGCGGCTGCTGGTCGTCGACCGGGCCGCGCAATCCATCCAACACTATCATATTCGCGACTTGCCCAGTTTGCTGGCCGCCGGCGATTGCGTGGTGATCAACGACACGCGGGTGATTCCGGCCCGCCTGGTGGGCTTTCGTACCTCGACCGGCGGCCGCTGGGAAGGGCTGTTTCTCTCGGCCGACGAGCACGGCAATTGGCGGTTACTTGGCAAAACTCGCGGGAAATTGCAGCCGGGCGAGCTGATCATGCTCACCAACGAACGCCTGCAAGAGGCCTTCCGCCTGCGGCTGGTGCTCAAGGAGCCCGACGGATCCTGGATCGGCCGGCCCGAGGTCGCCGGCGACGCCGTGACACTGCTGGAACAGGTGGGCCGGGTGCCGCTGCCCCCCTACATTCGCGATGGCGAGATGCACGAACTCGACCGCGAGCGCTACCAGACCGTGTTTGCCACGCAGCCGGGGGCCGTGGCCGCGCCGACGGCCGGGCTGCACTTCACGCAGGAACTGCTGGCCCGGATCGAACGGGCCGGCATCGGCGTGGCCCGCGTGACGCTGCACGTGGGTCTCGACACGTTCCGGCCGATCGCCGTCGAGGCGCTCGAACAGCACCAGATGCACAGCGAGTGGTGCCAGATAACGGACGAGGCCGTGGCGACCATCAACCGCGCCAAGGCGGCGGGGGGCCGCGCCGTGGCCATTGGCACCACGAGCGTCCGCACGCTCGAAACCGCCGCCCGCGGCGGGCAGCTCCAAGCGTTCCGGGGCCCCACCAACCTGTTCATTCACCCGCCTTACCAGTTTCACGCGGTCGACGGGCTGCTGACGAACTTCCACTTGCCGCGCACCACGCTGCTGGTGCTCGTGCGTACCTTCGGCGGCGATGCGCTGCTCAAGCGTGCCTACGAAGAAGCGATCCGCGAGGAATACCGCTTCTTCAGCTACGGCGACGCGATGCTGATTCTGTAGCCATCGCCCGGGCAGTGGGTGCGGGCGGTCGGGGCGATTGCTATAATCCGGCACCGCCGGGGAATTGCTCCGCTGGCCGCTATCGCCTTGGTTCAACGCGAAAGGATTCCGCCGTGTCGCAGGTGCAAACCGAAAACGTGCTGGTCGTGCCGACCCGGCTGTTCCACGAACTGGGGCATTTCCAGGGCTTTTCGACCGCGGTCGAGCGTTACCTCGATCGGTTGTTCGCTCCCGAGCACACCAGCTACCGTCCGCGGCACGAAGTCGAGGAAGATCCCTCGTTCAAGCAACTGATCCCCTACGTGATCTTCCGCTATCGCGACCCCCAGGGACGCGTGCACGTATTCCAGTCCACGCGCGGCAAAGGGCAGGGCGAGGGCCGCTTGCACAGCAAACAAAGCGTGGGCATCGGCGGGCACATTTCGCTCGATGACTCGGCCGCGGGCGAGAACGCTCACGCCACGGCAGCCTACCAGGAAGGCATGCGCCGCGAACTGGCCGAGGAAGTGGCCATCGATACTCCGTACGTCGAGCATCTGGCCGGCCTGATCAACGACGACGAGAGCGAAGTGGGCAAGGTGCACCTGGGCGTGGTGCATGTTTTCGACGTCGAGCGACCGGCAGTGCGTCCGCTCGAAGCCGACATCATCGAAGCCGGCTTTCGGCCCATCGAAGCCATCCTGGCCGATACCAGCCGTTTCGAAACCTGGTCGAAGTTCTGCCTCGAAGCGTTGTTTGCCCGCTAACGTTAGCGGCCGGCGCGCGCTACCAATACAGCCGCCCGATCCATTCGGCCACGAGCGCTGGCTTGTCCGAGCCTTCCAGTTCGATGGTCACCAGCCACGTCACCTGGACGCCGCCGGGCACGTCTTCGACCGACTGCACCTTGCTGCGAGCCCGCACCCGCGAGCCGGCCGGCACCGCGCTGGGAAACCGCACCCGGTTGAGGCCATAGTTGATCGTCATTTTCTGGCCCCCCTCGAAGCGCACCGCCTGGCCATGCAAATGGCTGAGCAGCGACAGTGTGAGAAAGCCGTGCGCGATCGTCGTCTTGTAAGGACTTTCGCGCTGCGCGCGCTCGACGTCGAGATGAATCCATTGCCTGTCGCGGGTCACGTCGGCAAAGCCGTCGATCATGGATTGCGTCACTTCGACCCAATCGCTCACGCCCGCTTCTTGTCCGACCAGTTGCCGCAGGCTGTCGACGCTCTCGATGATTCTGGGGGGCATTGTTCGGTCTCGCTCTGGTGAACAGCTGGGGGGGCGCAAGCGACGGCCCGCGCGCGAATCCCTTTTGCACGCGAAGGCAGCCAGCTTGGCACGCCCCGCGCCGCCGGTCAACCAGGCCGGCGACAATTCGCCGCGCACCGGCAACGCGTGCGATGCCAGCACGCGAATCCGCGCGCCTGGCGCTGCCAGCATCGGAAATCTCGCGAAACTCACTCTTCATCAAA
>CAZPED010000338.1:0-5110 GCA_964585335.1 uncultured Planctomycetaceae bacterium
CCTCGATCGAGATCGCCGTCCGCGAATCGCGCATCGGCTACGAAGAGGCCGGACGCTTCCTGCGGTTCTACGAAGACGGGCTGCAAGGCTACACCTACCTCGAAGAGCCGCACGAAAGCTAGCCGGCGCGCTCGACATGGCCATCCGCGGCGTCATCTTCGACCTGGACGGCACGCTCGTCGACTCGGGGCTCGACTTCGAATTGATGCGCCGCGAAATGCAGCTGCCTACCGGCCTGCCGCTGTTGGAAGCCATCGAGCGAGCGCCGGCGGACGAGGCCGAACGCTGCTGGCGGATTCTGCACGAGCACGAAATCCGTGGCGCCGAGCGGGCCACGCTCTATCCCGGCCTGCGCGACTTTCTGGCCGCGCTAGCCGCCCGCGACTGCCGTCAAGGGGTGTTCACGCGCAACAGTCGCCAGGTGACGCGGCACACGCTCGCGCTGGCAGGGCTCGAGTTCGACCCCGTCGTCTGCCGCGAGGATGGCCCGGTGAAGCCCAGTCCCTGGGCAGTGTGGCGAATTTGCGAAGGCTGGAGGATTTCGCCCAGCCAATGTCTCGTCGTGGGCGACCACCGCTTTGACATTGATGCCGGACGCAGCGCGGGGGCCCATACCGTGTTGTTTACCGGCAGTGGTCAAGCTAGCGGCCTTGCCGACCATGAGTCGGCGGACTTCACGTTGGCAGCATACGACGACTTGGGGTCGTTCTGGACCTGGGTTTCCCAAATCGACCTAGGGGGCGGGGGGGCTTCTTGTTAAGATCCGCCCCGCGCTACCCGGGCTGGCAAAGGATCGGCAAGCCCGGCAATGAACTGTTTACCCCTGACAATGGATTGTCATGCGCCAGTATTTCTCGCCCGTCGTCGTGCTGTTTGCCGTGGCCGGAATTGTGGAACTGCCCGCGCTAGCGCAGGGGCAAACAGCCACCGGACGCACCGCGCCACGTTCGACGCAAACGCCCGCCGTGCGGCAGCCGGCCGCCGCTCCCAAGACCATGCGCGACGGGGCCGTGAAGCGCGCCTCGGGCCAGGAGCCGCTGCCCGGTAACGCGCAGCCAGCCGCCGCCGCCGCCGCGCCAGGGGCGCAAGGGGCCGGGCAACCCGCGCAACGTCGACCAGCCGGCGTGAAGCCTCAACCGGCTGGGCCCGTGGCCAACGTGCCGGCCAGGCCCGCGCCACCCAAGGCGCCGTTCGTGCTCAATCAGGCGCAACAAGCGCTGCTCGACCAGGTGCTGCTCAAGTGGGAGAAGCAAAGCCAGAAGGTCAAGACCTTCAGCACTACGTTCACCCGCTATGAATACGACAAGACGTTTGGCAATCCAGTCAAAGAGTACGAGAAGTCATACGGCAACGGCGAGATCCGTTACCGGGCTCCCGACAGCGGCACGTACATCATCAGCGGCCTGCAGGAATTCGATCCTGATAAGAAGGTCTACAAGCCGGTGCCCGATGACGGGCTCGACCACTGGGTGTGCGACGGCAAGGCGATTTACGAGTACAACAACGCCAAGAAGCAGTTGATCGAGCGGCGGTTGCCCCCCGAGATGCAGGGCAAGGCGATTGCCGACGGGCCGCTGCCGTTCATCTTTGGCGCCAAGGCCGACCAGCTCAAACGCCGCTACTGGATGCGCGACGTGACGCCTCCCAAGGAAGCCGGCAAATCGATCTGGCTCGAGGCCATTCCGAAGTTTCAGGCCGACGCGGCCAACTTCAGCAGTGCGACGATCATTCTAAACGACGCGGACTGCATGCCGCAGGCGCTGCGAATCATGCTCCCCGGCGGCAAGAACAACACCGACTACGTTTTTGAGAGCGGCAAGGTGAACTCATCGCTGGCAGTGCTTGACATTCTGGCCCCCAAGCTGTCGCCAGCCATGATGCTCAAGGGCTGGAAGCACGTGGTCGAGGAGGCGCCCAAGGAACCGGAACCCGAAGCGCCGCCGGCCGTCAGCCCGCCGATTCAGGCTCGCCGCGCAGCGCCTGGTGCTGAGCGCAAGTAGCTTAGTGCATCACGACTTGATGCACTTGCTAGCCCATGGTGCGCACCGCTTGCGCGCCAGGTCGGCAATTTGACTCCCCCCCGGACCGCGCTATAATCTGACTGTTAAGCGATAGCGTGATAGGTAGTTACGTTGTCCTTTCTGTCTGCCAAAGCGGTCTGGCTATGGCCCCTGTGAGCATGCTGGCTCCAAGGCGAGTTTCGAGCGCTCCGCGGCGTCTAATGGCGCTGGGGTTTTGCGCTCTGGGACTCGTCTTACTTGCCGCTGACGAGCCGGCTCAGCCGGCAGCCGAGCCCGCCGCCCCACCGGCGACGGCGGTAGTCGCCGCGCGCGCACCGGGACGGTTGGTGCACGTGCCGCTGCCGATTGCCGACGCGGTGGACAAGCACGTCATTCAGGCCGCTCAAAAGGCGCTCGATACGCTGCGCACCGAACAGAAGGGGGATCAGCGGCCCGTCCTGGTCTTCGAATTCGCGGCCACGGGCGACCAATCGGGTCGCGGCAGCGATTTTGGCCGCTCGCTCGAGCTGGCCCATTTTCTGGCGAGCCGCGAGCTGGCTGGCGTAAAAACCGTGGCCTACATCCCCCGTTCGGTCAAAGGCCATGCTGTGCTGGCCGTCATGGCCTGCGAGGAAATCGTCATGGCCCCCGATGCGGTCATCGGCGAAGCCGGCATCGACGAGCCGGCCGAAGAGGAAATCAATCCCACCAAGCGGGCCGGCTATCGCGAGATCGCCAACGAGCGCCGCACCATTCCGGCCGAAGTGGCCTTGGGCATGCTCGACCGGCAGCTCGAAGTGCTCAAGGTCGAAACCGAAATCAGCCCCGAGTTCGTGCTCAGCACTCAGCTCGACGCGCTCAAGCAAAAGCACACGATTCAATCGCAGAGCGTGCTGAAACGCCCAGGCGAGCTGGGAATGTTCACCGGCCGCCAGGCCCGCGAGCTGGGGTTCGTGAAGTTCCTGGCCGCCGACAGATCGGCGCTAGCCAAGGCGCTTTCGCTGTCGCCTCGATCGCTTGAAGACGATCCGTCGTTGGGCGGCCAGTGGCACGCCGTGCGGATCGACCTGAAAGGACCGATCACCAGTTCCAGTGCGGCACGCGTGCAGCGGCTGATGGAAAATCAGATCGTGGCCGGAGCGAACTTTATCTGCCTGCTGATCGATAGTCCCGGCGGATCGTTGATCGACAGCATGAACCTGGTGAGCTACCTGACGCACCTCGACCCGTCCCAGGTGCGCGTCGTGGCTTACGTGCCCAACGAGGCCCGGGCCGACGCGGCGCTGGTCGCCACGGCTTGCGATCAGTTGGTAATGTCGCCCACGGCCACGTTGGGGGGCGATGGCGCGGCCGAGTTTGCCGGGGAGGACCTTGAACTTGCGCGTGAGATGCTGCGCGACGCGCTGGCCGTGCGGTCGCGCAGCTGGTCGTTACGCGCGGCGCTGGTCGACCCGCAGCTGCGCGTGTTCACCGACACCCATCGCAAGGACGGCGTGGTTGACTATTTCAGCGAGGAAGAACTCGCCGCCCAGCCCGACCCGGCGGCCTGGGAGCAGGGGGCCGAAGTCACCAAGGCCGGCAGCCCGTTCAGGGTGCTCGGCGATCGGGCGCTCGAACTGGGGCTGGCCCGGCACAACGTCGACGACGTCGTGGCGTTTCGCCAGTTGTACGGCTTGGACCATGAATTGGAACTAGCCGAGCCCGGGTGGGCCCATTACCTGATCGACGCGCTGGCGGCGCCGGCCGTGGCCTGGCTGTTGTTGCTGATCGGCGGGGCCGCGCTCTACGCCGAGCTGCAATCGCCGGGCATTGGCGTGGGTGGCTTTGTCGCTTTGGTCTGCTTCTTGTTGTACTTCTGGAGCAAGCACCTCGACGGCACGGCCGGCTGGCTCGAAGTGCTGCTGTTCGTGGCCGGCGTGTGCTGCATCCTACTCGAACTGTTCGTGCTGCCCGGCACGGCCATCTTCGGCCTGGGGGGCGGCGCGCTGGTCATTGTGTCGCTGGTGCTGGCCAGCCAGACGTTTGTCGTGCCGCACAACGATTACGAGTTCTCGCAGCTGCAGAACTCGCTGCTCGGGCTGATCGGCGTCGGCGTGGGGATCGTGGCGGCTGCCGTACTCATGCACCGCTACCTGCCCCATACGCCGTTTTTCAGCAACGTGATGCTGGAACCGCCCACCGGGCAGGAGCTTGAAGAGATTGCCCACCGCGAAGCGCTGGTCGAATTCGACCACTTGCTGGGAAGCCACGGCCATGCGACCACGCAACTTACGCCATCTGGCAAAGCGCGTTTCGGCAATCAACTGGTCGACGTGATCGCCGACGGCGAAGTGATCGGCCGCGGGGCGGAAGTGGTGGTCGTCGAGGTGCAGGGCAACCGCGTCGTCGTGCGGTCGGCCGGGGCCTCCGTGTAGCGACTTGCCTTTTCATCGACTAAGCTCAATGATTGGCTCCCGGGCTTAAAGTCACCCTGGCTTGTCGTGCTTCTCATGGATCCGCTGTTTTGGTCTGCCCTGTTGCTGCTGGTGGGCCTGTCGCTGGTGATGCTCGAAGTGTTCGTGCCCTCCGGCGGCCTGTTGGGCCTGCTGGCGATCACGTCGCTCGTCTCGGGCATTGTGCTGGCCTTTTACCATCGCGGGGCCGAAGCGGGGTTCGTCTTTTTGGGACTTACCTCGCTGGCGGTGCCCACGGCGCTGTTTTTTGCCTTCCGCTGGTGGCCCAAAACGGCGATGGGCCGGCGGATCCTGCTCGAAGTGCCCACGCCCGATGAGGTGCTGCCCGACTCGCCCCAGCGTCGCTGGCTGCGCGAAATGGTGGGCAAGGTCGGCGTGGCCAAGACGCTGATGCTGCCCAGCGGTGCGGTCGTCATCGACGGCCACACGATCGATGCCCTTAGCGAAGGCATGCCGATAGAGGCAGGCCAGCCAATCCGGGTACTCTAAGTCCGCTGCAACCGGAGGGTGGTGCGGCCTGTCGAGGAGGATGACGCGGTGGAAAGACCTGCCGACGACGTACTTTCGCGGCCGATCGACGCGCTGGGGCTGTGTGCCGTCAAAGAGCCGCTGGCTTGACACTTGCCGCCGCGGCCTCGGACAATGCCGGCAGGGGAG
>CAZPED010000339.1:0-5103 GCA_964585335.1 uncultured Planctomycetaceae bacterium
GCGCCCTCTCTCACTTCACCGACCAACCAGGCGACGACGCGGCCACGCGGTGGTCGAGGCCGCCCTGGTGTTGCCGGTTGTGATCGCATTCTTGTTCGGCATTCTCGAGTACGGCCGGTACATCATGACCTTGCAGGTCCTGACGAACGCCGCCCGCGAGGGATGCCATTACGCCCTGACGCACACGCAACCGATCACCATTGGCGGCACCACCTACGGCAACGCCACGAGCGACGTGACCAACATCGTCACCAAGGCCCTCGGCGGCCAATCGCTGACGGGTCAGACCGTGCAGGTGTATGCCTCGGACAGCCTGGGCAACAACATTGGAGCCTGGACCGACACGCAGGCCGGCGAGTCGGTATGCGTCAAGATCAGCGGGAACTACACCGTGCTGCTGGGCAAGATGATTTACCTCCCTGCGACCATTCCCGTGACCTGTCAGGTCGCCATGCGTAGCGAGAGCAATTAGACACGTCGCCGCCAGCAATTTGGAGCGGCATTCAAGAAGCGAGCCTGCCATGAGTAACACTCGAAGATTTCGTCGTCCCCGGCGCCGTCGCGGCGTCGTGATGGTGCTCGTCCTGGTGTGCTTGATCACGCTGCTGACGTTCGTGGCCCTGGCGATCGACCTGGGCATGCTGGCCGTCGCCCGCACGCAATGTCAGGACGCGGCCGACTCGGCCGCCATGGCCGGCGCGCGGACGCTTAACGGCGTCAGCGCCAACAACAACAATTACAGCAGCGCCACTCCCAACGCAATCACCGCGGCCACGTCGAACGTCGTGCTTTCGACGGCAATTCAAAACAGCCAGGTCGGCGTGCAAGTGGGCCGCTACGTTTACGTGGCGAACAACCTGCGCTTCGAGGGACAGTTTCCAGGTCCTTCGACCGAAGCCTGGAGCATGGTGCAGGCCACGGTCAACGCTAACGTGCAGAACCAGCTCGTATTCTCGAAGCTGTTTAATTTCACCGGCGGCAACATCCAGGCAGTGGCCACGGCGGCGCATCGTCCGCGCGACGTGGCCGTGGTGCTCGATTACTCCGGCTCGATGCGGTTTGCCAGCCTGATGGGCACGCCTACCTCGGGTACCCGTTCGACGAACAATCCCGACACGATCGTTCCCAGCTTTGGCCACTATTCGACCCAGTCGTCAAACCTGTATGAGACCTCGTTCACTTCGCCGTACGATCCGGCCAATATCACGGCCACGACCAGCGACGGCCGCGCGCCGATCGTCCGCGACTTTTACACCGACGCCAACGGCACCGCGGCGTTTAGCGCCGCGTCCAGCAGCTACGCCAGCACCCCCGCCGGCGACATTCACTGGAAGAAAAACAAGAACACCAGTTCGGCCTGGTGCACCACGGCGGCCGACTTGCTGAACATCACGGCCAGCAACAGCTATAAGAACACGGCCTGGGAAGACGCGAACACGGGCGGCTACAAGGGCCTGGACCCGGCCGACACGATCACCACGTATGCCGGCTACACGCAGGGGCCCGGCTACTGGGGCAAGACGTTCTTCATCTGGCCACCCGATCCGTCCTCGACGGCAGGCGTCCCCAACGATTGGCGCAAACGCTACTTCACGTATCCCAGCTCGTCGACGCGGATGGACGACAACTCGCTGCTGTGGGATAGCTCGGGCAGCTGGAAGGCCCCCGGCAGTAGCACGTACGCGATCGACTACGCCGCGATCCTGAACTTTATCAAGAACGTGGGGCCCAACCCGTTTCCCTCGCGACTGCAGTCGGGGCGGATTCTGTACTACGACTCGATTCCCGACACGATCAGCTCGTCATATCCGCCTTCGGACATGAACCAGCGGTTCTGGAAGGACTACATCGACTACGTGCTGGGCGTGATGCAGACGGGCTCCACCAGTTGGTCGAAAATCACCAACTACACCGGCTACGGCGACGACTTCACCTTCGGCACCGTCAAGATCACGGCCAACAGCAGCCTGACCGCCTCGGGCAGCCCCGCGACCAAACCCTACATGCACTACGCCGACAATCCGAAGCGGCCCCTGACCCACTTCTGGTTCGGGCCGATGACAATGATCGACTTTTTGGGCAACTACAACATGTGGGGCATCAGCGGTAACACGACCAACTCGCGCTACTGCTGGTGGCCCGGAACGTGCCACGAGTCGCCCATGTATGCCTGCAAGCTGGGCATTCGCGCGGCGCTGACCGACGTGTCAACCAATCACCCGAACGACCTGGTATCGCTGATCACCTTCAGTGTTCCCAGCACGTCGGCCTCGGACAGCGGGCGGTTTAACCGCGTGCGCGTGGGCCTCAGCCGCGACTATACCCGCATGCAAGAGGCGCTTTGGTACCCGCCGTCGACCCTGGGAAACTCGGCCGCTACGGCTCGCCCATACGCCTCGGATAACCTGGAAGTGCCCCGCGCCATGGGTGGCACGTGCTATTCGATGGGCTTGATGCTGGCCTACAACCAGTTCAGTGCCAATTCGTCGCTGGTGAACTACAACCCGGCCGAGCCCGCCGGCGATGCTGGTGGCAACGGCCGCCGCGGCGCCCAGAAGATTCTCATCTTCGAAACCGACGGCATGCCCAACACCACGGCCAGCGCCACGCTGAACAACCTGGGCACGGCCCAGAGCTACTATCGCATTCGCTACAACAGCTCGAACCCCAGTTCGAGCGAGTTTCCGACCGGCGTGAGCGGTTATAGCGATAACGCGTCGACGGTGACCACGCAGATCTATAACCTCTGCACGCAGCTGGCGGCGCTCGACACGGCCAGCCCCCCCGGACATTCGACAAACTCGAAAAAAGCACTCATTCACTGCATAGGGTTTGGGCCGGTTTTTGCGCCGGGAAGCTCCACCCGGACCTCGGCCATTGCCACGCTCAATCAAATGCAAATCAAGGGCAACGTCAACGACGGAATGCCGAGCTATAAGATTGTGTATGGCACTGAGTCGCAGATTGCCGACCAGTTGCAGCAAGCATTCACACAGATCATGCAAAGCGGCGTGCAGGTTTCGCTGATCCAGTAGGACTCGTGTCGGTGAGCGGAATATGGATGTTCGACTCGATGCCCGAGCGGCCGCGGTTTTCGAAAAAGTCTCCAAGGTCTATCGTCGCCCCTGGCTGGGCCATGCGCTGACGGCCCTCGACCAGGTGAGCTTCACCGTTCCTTGGGGGCAGGTATTCGGCCTCATTGGCCCGAATCGCGCCGGCAAGACCACGCTGGTGAAAATCCTGCTGTCGATCTGCCATCCCACGGACGGCCGCATCATGCGGCTCGAATGTCCGCTGTCGGATCGTTCGACGCTGGCGCGTGTGGGCTACGTGCACGAGGCTCCTTCATTTCCCCGCTACCTGTCCGCGCGGCAGTTGCTCGAGGGCTACGGGCGGATGTCGGGCGTGGCCAGTCACCTGGTTCGCGAACGGGCCGAGGCGCTGCTCGCTCAAGTGGGCCTGTCCGACCGCAGCCGCGAGCCGATTGCCCGCTTTAGCAAGGGCATGTTGCAGCGGCTGGCCCTGGCCCAGGCCCTGATCAACGATCCCCGGCTGTTGGTGCTCGACGAGCCCAGTGAGGGCATGGACCTGCCTGCCCGCAAATTGCTGCACGGGGTTATCGAAGACCGGCGCCGGCAGGGACATACCGTCATTCTGGTCTCGCATGCCCTGACGGAAGTAGCCCGCCTGTGCGACAGCGTGTGCGTGCTGCGCGGCGGGCGCGTGGCCTACCTGGGTCCCACGGCCGATCTGGCCACCGATCAGCGCACGCACGAGCCGCTCGATCTCGAAGCGGCCGTCGAGCCACTCTTCGCAGGAGCAAGCGCGTGAAGGATTTGACTCGCTTCGCCACGCTCGCCTGGCTGATCCGCGACACGTTTCGCCAGTCGCGCGCCAACGGCATTCAATGGGTGCTGCTGGCGCTCACGGTGCTCTCGGTGCTGGTCTGCCTCTCGTTGCACGTCGCAGGCCGGACAACGATGGCGATCGGCGACGACAACCCCGACTTTGTTTCCCGCAAGGACGCCGACGCCCAGGATGCGGCCAAACTCGACATGTCGGGCGTCATCGTCGCCGACGGCAAGCTCAGTCTCGCCTTCGGCGCCATCGACGTGCCGCTGGCCCGCGATACGCGCTCGGGCATTCGCTTCATCGAATTGCTGCTAGCCGGAGGCGTGGCCGATACGCTGGGCCTAATGCTCACGCTGGTCTGGACGGCCGGGTTTCTGCCAAGTTTTCTCGACGGCCGGAATCTTTCGGTGCTGCTGGCCAAGCCCGCGCCGCGGTGGGTGATGCTATTGGGCAAATACGTGGGCGTGCTCACGTTCGTGCTGGTAAACGCCGTTTTGTTCGTGGGTGGCACCTGGCTGGCCATTGGCCTGAAGACCGGCTTCTGGGAACCAGCTTACCTGTTGTGCGTTCCGCTACTGCTGCTGCATTTTTCGATTTTCTTTGGCGTCTCGGTGCTGCTGGCCGTCTGCACCCGCAATGCCGTGGTCTGCGTGTTCGGTTCGATCGTCTTCTGGTGCGTGGCCTGGAGCATGAACTTCGCCCGGCACGCCTACGTGACCTCGACCGACCTGCTGGCCGACAGCGTGCGTGGCTCGGCGCTGACAGCCCTGGTCGACTTCGGCTACTGGGTGCTGCCCAAGCCGGCCGACCTGGGCCTGTTGCTCTACAATGCGTTGGGCGCCGGCGACCATTTTGGCCGCACGCTGGACATGGGCGCCCTGCAAGCCCATGGCTTCTCGATGCTTCTCTCGGTGCTCAGTTCGCTGGCCTTTGCGGCCGTGGTGCTGTGGGCCGCCACGCGCACGTTCCAGGCCACGGACTACTGATCGGCGCCGCGCCCGTTCGTGCCGAAGGCCCGGCTAGCTTCGCTACGATTTGCGGTTTCGAGCCACTCTGTGCGCCCGTATACTGGCCCTCGCATTGCAACCGTATGCGAGGTGCCCCGTGTCGGCAGAGCCACCACATCGAGATCGTTCTTCGGTTCCCGCCGCGGCCCCCGAAGGACCAGAGTTGCACCGGGGAATAGGCCTGCTGCAAGCCACGTCGCTCAACGTGGCCAACATGGTCGGCATTGGTCCGTTTATTACGATC
>CAZPED010000340.1:0-5091 GCA_964585335.1 uncultured Planctomycetaceae bacterium
GGGCCTACAGCGGCTGGGACTGGGGCGACAGTTGCTCGAACATGCGCTCGCCTGGCTCGACGCGCGGGGCTGCCCCACCGCACTGCTCGACGCCACGGACAAGGGCGCCCCGCTCTATGCCCACTACGGCTTTGCCGACGTGGCCACGGCCAGCGAGTGGGTTCATTCCGGCGAGCCGCCACTGCCAGCCGGCGGGACCAGCTCCGCCGCGCGCTTGGAACCAGGCGTTGCGCCCGAGGAATTGGCCGCGTTCGACGCGCCGCTGTTTGGCGCTTGCCGACTGAAGCTGTTGCGGGCCCAACTGGCCGAGCACGCCGCCCGCTGCCTGGTCGCGCGAGACAGCAACGGAGCTGTAGCCGGTTACCTGATTGCCCGCGACCCGGTGCTGGGGCCCTGGGCCGCCGGCACGCCGCAAGTGGCCGCAGCGCTGCTGAAGGCGGCGCTGAACTTGCCATTCGCACAACCGCCGATGGTGCTGGTGCCGCGCTCCAACCAGCATGCCGCCGCACTGCTCGAGCGATCGGGCTTTACGCTCCGGCGGCGATTGCGGCACATGCGCCGCGGCGGCAGCGGGCTAGTCGGCAAACCCGATGCGCTCTATGGCCAGTCGAGCTTCGGGCACGGCTAACTGGCAGGCGGCTAACCAGTGCTGGTCGCGCGGTTCGCCTAGCGGTCGAACCACTTGGCGAAGGCCCACTTCGTGGCGGCGCGGCCGGCGCGGCCGATCGACGTGGTCAGCGGAATGCTCTTGGGACACACGGCGACGCAGTTCTGGGCGTTGCCGCAGACCTGAATGCCGCCGGGCGCCGTGAGCGCTTCGGTTCGCTCGCCCGCGTTGAGCTCGCCGGTCGGGTGCGAGTTGTAGTAAATCGCCTGGCTGATCGGCGCGGCGCCCAGAAAGTTCAGGTCGAACGTGGCGTTTTCGCGGGCGGCAAACGTGGCGTCGCTTTCGCCTTCTTGCTGCGCGACTTCGATCTTGGCGTATTGCGGGCAGGCATCCAGGCAGCAGCCGCAGCTCATGCACTCGCTGAGCGGGTAGGCCTGTTCTTGCTGCTGTTGCGATTGCCGCGGACCGGGGCCCATGTCGTAGTAGCCGTCGACCGGCAGCCAGGCTTTGACTTTTTCCAGCCCGCGGAACAGCCGCCGGCGATTCACGCACAAGTCGCGAATGACCGGGAACTTGCTCATCGGCTGGAGCTCGATCTCCTCGGGATGCTCCTCCAGCAGGCGATCGACCAGGGCCGAACAGGCCTGCCGCACGCGGCCGTTGATGATCATCGTGCAACTGCCGCAGACTTCCTCCAGGCAGTTGGCGTCGTAGGCCACCGGCGTGACGTGCTCGCCGTCGATCGTCTGCGCCTGCGCGGCGATTCGCTGCAGCACGCTGGTGACGTTCATGTCGGGCTCGTGTTCGAGCAAATGCCGCTCCCAGTAGCTGGGCGAATCCGGAGAGTCTTGCCGCAACACGCGCACTTCGAAAGTGCGCTTGGCGGGGGCGTGCTCGTGTCCGTGGGATGGCGATGCGGAGTGGCTCATAGACGGTATCGTGTCGCGGGCTCGATTTAGCGAAAAACAGTTTCCGGTCGTTAGTGCACGGCTGCCGGCTTGGGTGCGGCTTTAGCCGCAGCGTTGCCGTTGCCCTGCGCCGCGTCGGTTTTGGCCGCTTGGCGCTGCTTCCAGACTTCTTCGATGATCTCGGCGCCGACCAGGCCATACAGCCGCGGCCGGGGCGGTACCAGCGAAGTATCAATCTCCTCGTAAGTCAGCACGGGGTCGCCGTCGGCATTGGCCGTGGCGATCGTCGACTTCAGCCATTTGGCCGTGTTGGCCTCGAACTGGTCGCACCACTTCTCGGCCGCGCGGCGATGCTCGGCCGGATCGGCGCCTTCCAGGCCCGGCATGGCGAAGTCGGGCTTGAAGTGCGCCCCGCGGCATTCGTCGCGCGCCAGCGCGCCCAACAGAATGGCCTTGGCCAGCGGGAACATGTCGCGCAGCGACTTGGTGAACACGACGTTCTGATTCGTCCAGTTGCCGGTGTCCGACAGCGAGCATCGCTTCACGCGCTCGGCCATGTCGCACACCTTGTCGTAGGCTTCGCGGAGCGTGTTGTTGTGCCGCACCACGGTAGCGGCCTTGGTCATTACCTGGCCGAGTTCCTGGTGCAGCAGGTAGGGGTTTTCGCCGCCCGAGGGGCGCCGCAGCAGCTGGTCGTGCAGCGCCTGGTGTTGCTGCCGCGCCGATTCGAACAGCGAGGCGGGCAGCTCGGCGGCCGTGCCCTTGGCCCCCTTGAGCAGGTTGACGATGCCGGGCGCCACGAGCAAACCGCTGAAGATGCAGCTCAGCAGCGAGTTAGCGCCCAGGCGGTTGGCGCCGTGGTACTGATAGTCGCATTCGCCGATGGCATACAGGTTCGGAATGTTGGTCCGCTGGTTGCGCGGCGAGCCGACGACCAGGCCGCCGGTCGAGCTTTTTTCGTAGTCGACCCACAGCCCACCCATCGAATAGTGGACGGCGGGGAAAATCTTCATGGGGACTTCGCGCGGGTCGACCCCCTGGAACTTCTCGTAGATTTCCAGGATGCCGCCCAGCTTGAGGTCGAGCGTGTGCCGGGGAATGTGCGTCAAGTCGAGGTACACGCACAGCCGGTCCTTCTCGACGCTCAACCCCTCGTAGGTGCAAACGTTGAAGATCTCGCGAGTGGCAATGTCGCGCGGCACCAGGTTGCCGTACTTGGGATAGCGCTCTTCCAGGAAGTAGTAGCGCTCGTTTTCCGGAATGTCGTTGGGCTGCCGCGTGTCTTGCGGACGGCGCGGCACCCACACGCGGCCACCTTCGCCGCGGGCGCTTTCGCTCATCAGCCGCAGCTTGTCAGCCCCGGGAATGGCCGTGGGGTGCACCTGGATGAACTCGGCATTGCCGTACTTGGCGCCCGCTTGAAACGTGCGGCTGGCCGCGCTGCCGGTGCAAACCATCGACATGGTCGAGCGGCCATAGATCAGGCCGCAGCCGCCCGAGGCGATTACCACGGCGTCGGCCGGGAACGAGCGGATTTCCATGGTCACTAGGTCCTGGCCCACCACGCCGCGGCACACGCCGTCGGCATCGAGCACCGGCCCCAGGTAGTCCCAGGCTTCGTAAACCTTGACCTTGCCAGCCACGCTCCAGCGGCGCACCTGGTCGTCGAGGGCATACAGCAACTGCTGGCCGGTCGTTGCGCCAGAAAAAGCCGTGCGCTTAAACAGCGTGCCGCCGAAGCGGCGCTGGTCGCGAAAGCCCTCGGGCGTGCGGTTGAACGGAACGCCCAGGCGGTCCATCAGGTCGATGATCTTGGGCGCCCAAAGGGTCATTTCCTTGACCGGCGGCTGGTGCTGCAAGAAGTCGCCGCCGTAGACCGTGTCGTCCAGGTGCAGCCACTCGCTGTCCCCCTGCTGGCGCGTCAGGTCGTTGACGCTATTGATGCCCCCCTGGGCGCAAACGCTGTGCGAGCGTTTGACGGGGGTCAGGCTCATCAGGTCGACGTCGATGCCCAATTCGGCCAGCTTCATGGCCGCCGAAAGGCCCGCCAACCCGCCGCCCACGATCATTACTCTGCGATTTGCCATGACGACACTTGTTCTCGAAGTAAAAGCGGCTGACCTAGTTTGAGGCGGGCGTGGCTGCTAGTGCGACTCGGCGGCCGGCTCCGCGCTCGGCGGCTCTTGCAATCGCTCGATCGCCTCGTGCTGCGCTTGCATCGCGTTTTCGACCTTTTCGGCCATCGGCACGTCCAGGGTCCACATGCCCCACAGGGCGCTCAGGCCGATGACCGTCAACACCAGGCCGGCGAACACGCTGATCCAGCTGGCCCGGCGCTGGGCGGCGGCGCTGGTCCAGAGGCCCCAGGTAATGCCCTGCGTCCACAGGCCGTTGGCGAAGTGGTAGATGACCGACAGCAGGCCGACCACGTACAGGCACTTGATCCAGAGCGGCTGCAAGGCAATCGAGGCGGAACTGCTGGCGTGGTGGGCGTCGAATGCGGCGCCGCCCATCTCCTTGAACGGGGCGCCGATCATGTGGTGCAACTGCGCCACGTGGAACAGGATGAAGAAAAAGGCCACGATGCCGGTCGCCCGTTGCAGCGTGTAGCGAATGTTGCTGGCGTACGGATACGAGTGCGTGTTGGGCAGCGCCCCGCTGATGATCAGCCAGCCGATCGTGGCATGGAACAACAGCGGAATGAAGATGAACACCCACTCGACCAGCGGCAGCACCTTGCCCAGCGAGTGAATGCGATCGACCTGCTCCTGAAAGGTCATCGGCCCGTTGATGATCGAGGCGTTGGTCGCCAGGTGGACGACCAGGTAGGCCCCCACGGGGATCAGCCCGCTCAGCGAAAACAGGCGGTAAATCAGAAACTGGTGCCGAAGCAGGAACGAGGGTTGCGGAATGGCAGCCGGGGCGGCGGGAGCAGAGTGGCTTTCCACAGGGTGTTTCCTAAGAAACGCGCTAGCACCCCACACCGGGCGGTTCTGCCGCGCGCGAAGAGAAATTCAAAGCACCCTGAGTAGTATAGGGCTGCCCCGGCCGCTGACAAGCCGCGTTTGGCGGGCTCGCCCAGCGGCTCAAAGCGTGATGCCGTGAGACTTTCCGCGCGGCGGAGAATCACGGCGCATTCGGCCTCAACCGCCGGCCCCGACCGGCCAGCGCACAAGCGAGCCGGCGGCATGGCCGACGTCCGGCGTCACCCGGTCCGTGGGTACGGCAAGCCCGGGGGCGGCATCCCAAGCTGCCTAATTGGCAGGCGAGGCGGGGGCTTCTCGCCCTATCCCCAAACTGCGCAGTCTATCTATGAGCGATTCGTGAATTATCATATAAGCTGAGCGATGGAAACACTTTGCGCTGCTGCTCGCCCGGTTCCGAAATGGCGGGGCGGGCAACTGGTATCCAACTTGCAGCAGGAGTGAATCCAACACGTTTCGGCGGCCCTAGTTGCAGTCGCCAGACGCCCAACCGTCCGCTACGGACCGATGAACAATGCGACTCGAGTTTCCTTCACTACTGATTACCGACGACGATCTCGACTTTCGCGAGACGCTGCGGATCGTGTTTGAA
>CAZPED010000341.1:0-5090 GCA_964585335.1 uncultured Planctomycetaceae bacterium
CGGCACCTGGGTATCGGCAGCCGCGACTTCGAGTTGCAAATGCTCTACGGCATGGCCGATGCCGAGAAGCAAGCGCTCGTCGACCTGGGCTACCGGCTGCGAATTTACATGCCTTACGGCGAACTGATACCGGGCATGGCTTACCTGGTGCGTCGCCTGTTGGAAAACACTTCGAACGAATCGTTCTTGCGAGCCAGTTTTGCCGAACACCTCTCGCCCGAGAGATTGCTTATGAACCCTTTGGACGTTGGCCGCGCCAGCGACGGCAGACCGCCGCGCCGGGCCGCCGTGAACACGCAATTCACCCCAATTTATCGCAACGAGCCGCCCACCGATTTCAGCCGCGAGGAAAATCGGCAAGCGATGCGCGCCGCGCTGGCCGATGTTGCCAGCCAGTTCGATCGCCGCTACCGGCTGGTGATCGGCGGCCAAGACGTCGAACCGCGCGACTGGCTGCGGGCAATCAACCCGTCGCACAGCGCGCAGTCGGTTGGCCAGGTGGCACAGGCCGGAGCCGAACAGGCCGATGCGGCTGTCGCGGCCGCCAGTCAGGCCCTGCCCTCGTGGCGCGACGCCGCCGCGCAAGCGCGGGCAAGTTACCTGCGAGCGGCCGCCGAGGTCATGCGCCGCCGGCGCTTCGAGCTGGCCGCCTGGGAAGTCTACGAGTGTGCCAAGGAGTGGCGCGAGGCCGACGCCGATGTTTGCGAAGCCATCGACTTCTGCGAGTATTACGCCGGGGGTGCGCTGGCCATGGCCAGCCCGCACGGCGTGGACGTGCCTGGCGAGGAAAACCGCTTCGAATATGTGCCGCGCGGCGTGGCGGCGGTGATCGCGCCCTGGAACTTTCCGCTCGCCATCCTGACCGGCATGACCGCCGCGGCGCTGGTCACTGGCAACACCGTGGTGATGAAGCCGGCGGAGCAGTCGGCTGTCGTCGGCGCCAAGCTGATGGAAATCTTCCGTGAGGTCGGCTTGCCGGACGGCGTATTGAACTATCTGCCCGGCCCGGGCGAAACCGTGGGCGCACGCCTGGTCGACCATCCGGACGTGGCTCTGATCGCCTTCACCGGCTCGCGCAGCGTGGGGCTGGCGATCAATGCCCGCGCGGCGCAAATCTCGGCCACGGGCAAGCTCAAACAGGTGAAGCACGTGATCGCCGAAATGGGTGGGAAAAACGCGATCATCGTCGACGACGACGCCGACCTCGACGAAGCCGTGCTGGCCGTGGTCAAAAGCGCTTTCGGCTATCAGGGCCAAAAATGCTCCGCCTGTTCTCGGGTCATCGTGCTCGATGCCGTTTACGACCAGTTCGTCGAGCGCTTGGTCGAGGCCACGCGCAGTCTGAAGGTTGGCCCGGCCGACGACCCGGCCACTAGCGTCTCCGCGGTGATCGACGGCGAAGCGCTGCGGCGCATCGAGCGTTACATCGAACTGGGCCGCGGCACGGGACGCGAAGCGCTGTCGATGGGTGTAGGACAACTCGCCAGCGAAGGCTTCTATGTCGGACCGCATATCTTTACCGACATCGCGCCCGACAACCCGCTGGCGCAGGAAGAGATCTTCGGACCGGTGCTCGTGGTCTTGCGGGCGACTAACCTGGACGAAGCGATGGCGATCTTCAACAACGTCGACTACGCGCTCACCGGGGGACTGTTCTCGCGGAGCCCCGAGCACTTGCAGCGCGCTCGGCGCGAACTGCTGGTGGGCAATTTGTATTTGAATCGGAACATTACCGGCGCGCTGGTGGGCCGACAGCCCTTCGGCGGATTCAAGATGTCGGGCATCGGCACCAAGGCCGGCGGCCCCGACTATCTGCTGCAGTTTGTCCTGCCGCGCACGCTGACGGAAAACACGATGCGGCGCGGCTTCGCTCCCAGCCTGGCCGGCGAGGAAGGCGAGCAGAGCGGAAATTGACCGCCGTTTCAGAGCCGTCGGGCCGCTGGACGCTACACGCCCAGCAGTTCGTCGGCCGCGGGGGGATCGGCCAGCTGCTTCTGCACCTGGCAGAATTTCTGCTCGTTGGCCAAAAACGCATCGACCACGTCGGGGTCGAAGTGCGTGCCACGGGCCTGCAATACGATGGCCTTGGCCTTTTCGTGGCTGTAAGCGTCCTTGTAAACCCGCCGCGAAGTTAGCGCATCGTAGACGTCGGCCAGCGCCACGATCCGCCCGCAGAGCGGAATCTTCTCGCCGGCGAGCCCGCGCGGATAGCCCGAACCGTCAAACCACTCGTGGTGGCTGGCGGCAATGTCGCGGGCCATGCGCAGGTAGCGAGCCGAGGGGAATTCCTTGAGCGCGGCATCGAGCGTGGCGGCGCCGTGCACGGTGTGCATCTTCATGATTTCGAATTCTTCGTGCGTCAGCGGACCCGGCTTGAGCAGCACGGTGTCGGGCACGGCCACCTTGCCAATGTCGTGCAGCGGACTGGTCAGGTAGATCAGCCGCACGAAGTCCGCGTTGACGTACTGCCGGTACTTGGGCATTTTCGAGAGCTGTTCGGCAATCAGCCGCGAATACGTCCGTACGCGTTCGAGGTGGGCGCCGGTGTCCATGTCGCGCGATTCGGCCAGTTTGGCCAGCGCGAAGATCAGCAGGTCCCGGGTTTCGAGCGACAGCAGCCGCTCGCCGGCCTTGACGCGCAACACCAGTTCGCTGGGCTGGAACGGCTTGACGATAAAGTCGTCGGCGCCGGCCGACATGCCCTCGATCGTATCCGACGATTCGCGCCGGGCCGTGAGCATGATGATGTACACGTAGTTCATCGAGCACGAGCTGCGAATGTAGCGGCACAGCTCGAGCCCGCTCATGCCGGGCATTTCCCAATCGGTGACCACCAATTGGCAACTGCCTTGCTCGAGGATCTCGAGCGCGGCTTTGCCATTGTCGGCCGTCAGCACGTCGTAGCCCGCGCGTTTGAGCGTGTGCTCCAGCAAGTCGAGCGCGATCGGATTGTCGTCGACGATCAGAACTTGCATTACACCGAATCCACGACGTTGTCTCTCCACGCGCGCTCCCAGAGCGCGGCATCCGCCAGTCCAAACCGAGTTTGGCGACGGAAAAACCTAGATCCTTCCCCGCCGCAAGTCAAAGCCACGCAAAGCGCTTTCGGCGCATTTCGCGGCGCCGAAAAGCCACCGCCGGGCAACGACTTCGCCGAACCGTCCGCTATGGGTGCTACAACCGCCACAGCCGCGCCCCCCGTTGGCGCCTTGACGCCACCTGCAACCTAGATTTGACGGTGCGTGCCAACCCTGCGCGCTGTGCGGAGTGACCATTCGCCGCGCGCTCGTCGTCTGCGAGTCCGAGCCCTGATGAGTCAAATTGCGGAAAACTTGTTGTCGTCGAGCGCGGCGCCTCCGCGCGCGCTGGTGCGCCGCGCCTGGCCGGTGGCGCTGCTGATTGTCTGGCTCGCCAGCGTCGTCGCCGGCTTGTACTTGCTTTGGCTGTACGAAGCCACGCCTGGCGCCGCCGAGCACCTGACCAATTGGCCGGCCGACACCAACCTGGTGCCGGCCAGCGACCGGCCCACTCTCGTGATGTTCGTACATCCGCGCTGCTCTTGCGCTCGCGCCAGCCTGACCGAACTGGCCCGGCTGCTCACGCAAACCAAGGTGAAAGTCGACGCCCGGGTGTATTTCTATCGCCCTTCGGGCAGCGATGACGATTGGTGGCAAACCGAGCTGTACACCATGGCCCTGGCCATACCGCGGGTTCGCGTCGGCCTGGACGACGACAACCTGGAAGCGACACGCTTCGGAGCCCACACTTCGGGCCATACTGTACTATTCGATCCTGACGGCCGGCGACTGTTTGCCGGCGGCATCACCGCAGCCCGCGGCCACGTGGGCGACAACGCCGGCCGGGCGACGCTGCTGGCCTGGCTGCATGGCGAAGATCCGGGAGTGAAACACTCGCTCGTCTTTGGCTGTCCGCTCACACTGACTGGTTCGAGCAACTAAGAGGTGCTCCGCGTGGCTTCCGTGTCTGAACGTGCCGATCATCTGCTCGAGCAGCAATTCGACGCGATTCATTGCCGCACCGACTGGCTGTTCGCCTGCCTGCTGATCATGCAGTGGATCGCGGCGGTTGGCATTGCCATGTGGCTGTCGCCCCAAACCTGGGCCGGCACGCAAAGCCAGGTCCACGTACACGTGTGGGCTGCCCTGTTGCTGGGCGGCTGCATCACCAGCCTGCCGGTCTACCTGACCGTGGTTCGGCCTGGCGCCACGCTGACGCGCCACACGATCGCGCTGGCGCAAATGGCCTGGTCGGCGCTGCTGATCCATCTGACGGGCGGGCGGATTGAAACGCACTTTCATATCTTCGGCTCATTGGCCCTACTGGCGGCCTACCGCGACTGGCGCGTCCTGGTCACGGCCACCGTGGCGGCCGCCGCCGATCACTGGGTTCGCGGCATGTTCTGGCCGCAGTCGATCTACGGCATCGTCAACGCCGCCCCCTACCGGGTGGTCGAGCACGTGGGCTGGATCCTGTTCGAGGATCTGTTCCTGATGATCGCCATTCGACACAGTGTGCGTGAAATGAGCGAGATCGCCCTCCAGCGAGCCAGGCTGGAACAAGCCCACCGCGGTCTGGAAGCCGAATTCGCCGCGCGGACCCGGCAGTATCAGGACTACACCGGCCAGCTCGAAACGGCGCGACGCACGCTGGAACAGCAGGCGCAGGCCTTGCAGCAGCAAACGGTCGAACTGCGCGACGCCCGGGCCCAGGCCGATGCGGCCAATCGGGCCAAGAGCGACTTTCTGGCCAGTATGAGCCACGAGATCCGCACGCCCATGACCGCCGTGCTGGGTTTTGCCGACGTGCTGATTGCCAAGCTGCGCGATCCAGAAGCGTTGCAGGCCGCGCGGACCATTAAGCGCAACGGCGACTACCTGCTCGAAATCCTCGACGGCATTCTCGATCTGTCGAAAGTCGAGGCCGGGCGGCTGCACGTCGAACGCGCACGGTGCTCGCCTCACCAGATCGTCAACGAGACGGTGCAACTGATGCGGGTTCGCGCCGAAGCCAAGGGTATTCAGCTCGCTGTCGACTACCAAGGGCCGATTCCGGCCACGATCCGTACCGAC
>CAZPED010000342.1:0-5088 GCA_964585335.1 uncultured Planctomycetaceae bacterium
CGCAGGGCGACGACCCGCTCGGGCCCGGCGTCGAAGCCGATGAACTTGACCTTGCCGGCCAGTCCCTGCTCTTCGAGCGCTCGGAGCATGCCGGTCGAGACTTGCTGACTGGGCGTGAACCCGCCATCGACGCGGTCGCCGAAGGTCAGCAGCAGTTGTTGCGATTTAACGAGCGCCTTGTCTGCCGTGTCGCCGCCGTACTCGCTCGAGGAAAGGATCTCGATCTGAGGGAACTCCTTGGCCAGCACGTCAAGGCAGCCCTCTTCGCGGCGCTCGCTGCTTTGGCTGCCCAGAGCGTAGCGGAGCACGATAACGCGTCCCTTGCCCCCCAGCAGCCGGCCGAGCTCGCGGCCGGCCAGTTGCCCGCCGTGAAAGTTGTCGGTCGCCACGAAGCTGATTGCGTCGCGAGCGTCGTCCAATCCGCTGTCGAATATCAGCGTGGGAATGCCGGCCCGCTTGGCTTCCCGCACGGCGGGCACCAGGGCTTGCGAGTCGAGCGGCGCCAGGCAGATACCGTCGACCCCTTGGGCAATGAAGTCCTGCACCAGGTTGATCTGTCCTTCGCGGTCGCTTTCAGTAAGGGGCCCTTTCCAGACGACGTCGACCCCGGCGGTCTTGCCCCCTTTGACCGCGCCGGCATGCACGGCCCGCCAGAATTCGTGCGATGTGGCCTTGGGAATCACGGCAATCAGCGGCCGCTCGCGCCGCGGCCGGGCATCGTTGCCTGCCGCGGGCTGCTCCCCTTGCTGAGAGCTACAACCGCAGGCCGCCAGGAACAAGCAGAGCACCAGAAACGCGCAGCGCACCATGAGGAGCCGCCCTTCCACGCAGTGGGTTCGTCGCACGCCAGAAGTTACACGAACTGATGATGACGCCCACCGCGCAGCGTGTCAACAAACGAGCAGGCCACCCCGCGCCGCGCGGCCTTAAGCCAGAATGGGCGTCACCACGCTGCCTCCGACGTCGGTCAGCCGGTGATGGCGTCCCTGGAACTTGAACGTCAGCCGCGTGTGATCGATGCCCAGGCAGTGCAACAGCGTGGCGTGCAGATCGTGAACGTGTACGCCGTCGCTTACCACGTTGTACGAGTGATCGTCGGTCTGGCCGTGGCTGATGCCCGGCTTGATACCCGCGCCGGCCAGCCACACCGTGAAGCAGCGCGGGTGATGGTCGCGACCGTAGTCGTCGGCCGTGAGCTTGCCCTGACAATAGACTGTGCGGCCGAACTCGCCCCCCCACACCACCAGCGTGTCGTCGAGCAGGCCGCGCTGCTTCAGATCGGCCACCAGGGCGGCCGCCGGTTGATCGGTGTCGCTGCACTGGCCGGTGATCTGCTTGGGCAAGTGCACGTGCTGATCCCAACCGCGATGAAAAAGCTGCACGAACCGCACCCCGCGCTCGCACAATCGCCGCGCCAGCAGACAATTGGCGGCAAACGTGCCCGGCGTGCGCGACTCGGGCCCATACATGGCAAACGTGTGCGGCGACTCGTCGGCCACGTTGGTCAGCTCGGGCACGGCCCGCTGCATGCGATAGGCCATTTCGTACTGGGCAATTCGCGTGGCAATTTCCGGGTCGCCCACTTCGGCCAGCTTTTGCTGGTTGAGCGCCGCCAGGTCGTCGAGCGTCTGGCGGCGTGCGGCGGCGTCGAGCCCCGGCGGGTTCGACAGGTTGAGCACCGGGTCGCCCACGGAACGGAACTTCACCCCCTGGTACTTCGACGGCAGAAAACCGCTCCCCCACAGCCGATCGTACAGCGGTTGATCGGCCGGATTGCCCGAGCCTTGCGAGATCATGGCCACGAAGGCTGGTAGATCCTTGTTTTCGCTCCCCAGGCCGTACGACAACCAGGCGCCGATGCTCGGCCGCCCAGCCAATTGCGCCCCGGTTTGAAAGAAAGTGACGGCCGGGTCGTGATTGATCGCCTCGGTGTACATCGACTTGACGAAGCACAGGTCGTCGACCACGCGGGCCGTGTGAGGCAGCAATTCGCTGACCCACGCCCCACTCTGACCGTGCCGCGCGAACTGATAGCGCGAAGCGGCGATCGGAAAGCTGGCTTGCCGCGAGGTCATGCCGGTCAATCGCTGCCCGCGACGCACCGAGTCGGGCAGTTCCGTTCCCTGGTATTTGGCCAGCTCCGGTTTGTGGTCGAACAAATCGAGCTGCGACGGCGCGCCCGACTGAAACAGGTAGATCACGCGCTTGGCCCGGGGCCGAAAGTGCGGGAACGAACCGCTGCTGGTCGAACCGCCGGTGGCGGCCCGGGCACTCGACTGCTCGCCCAGCAGCGAGGCCAGGGCGACGGCCGCCAATCCGCCCGCCGAGCGCGACAACACGGCCCGCCGCGTGAGCAACTGTACGTGTTCCTGCCGGGGGTCCATCGGGGCGTCACTCCTTCGTCACGGCTTCGTCGAGATTCAAAATCACGTTGGCCACGGCCGTGTAGGCCGCCAGCTCGCTGCTGTCGAGCGTCGCGTCGACCGGCGCCTCGCCGACTTCGAGCAGCCGGCTGGCCGAGTCGGCACGTTGCCTAAACGCAGCCAGTTGGCGTTCGAGCCCCGCGGTTAGCACCCGCAACTCGGCGGCAGCGGGCTTGCGCGCGAGGACCAGGCGAAACATTCGTTCGATTCGCTCGTCGATGGAACGTGTGCCTTCGAGCAGCACGCGCTGCGCCAACAGCCGGGCCGCTTCGACAAAGGTCACCTCGTTCAATAGCGCCAGCGCCTGCACGGGCGTGTTGGTGCGCGACTCGCGCACCGTGCAAGCTTCGCGCCCGGCCGCATCGAAGGCCACCATCGACGGCGGCGCGATCGTCCGCTTCCAGAACGTATAGAGACTGCGGCGATACAGATCGGCGCCGTGATCTTGCGGGGTCTCGGCGCTGCCGGTCAGCTCCTTCCACAGTCCCGGCGGCTGGTAGGGATGGACGCTCGGGCCCCCTACCCGCTCGACGAGCATGCCGCTAGCGGCCAGCGCGGCGTCGCGAATCGCTTCGGCCCGCAGCCGTAAACGCGGCCCGCGAGCCAACAGGCGGTTTTCCGGATCGCGTTCCAACAACTCGGGTGTCGGCCGCGACGATTGCCGGTAGGCGGCGCTAGTGACCATCAGGCGTACCATCGCCTTCAGATCCCAGCCGCTGGCCACCAGCTCGCTGGCCAGCCAATCGAGCAGCTCGGGATGGCTGGGCGGATCGCCTTGCGCGCCAAAATCGTCGACCGTTTTCACCAGCCCCACGCCGAAGATCGTCTGCCATAGCCGATTCACGGTAACGCGCGCCACGAGCGGATTCCGCGGATCGACCAGCCAGCGGGCCAACGCCAGGCGGTCGCCCGGGTGCGAATGCGTCGCGCCGCGCACGCTCGCCGGAATATCAGCCGTGACACGATCGGCCGGCTTGTCGTACTGACCGCGCACCAGCACGAACGCATCGCGCCGCGGCGACATCTCTTCCATGACCATCGTCGTCGGGAAGCTCTCGACGAGCTCGAAGCGCGCTTGGCGGGCCTCGGCCCGGCGGCGCACCGCGGCACGCACCGGCTCGTCGGCAAGGTGCTCGAGGTAGTACGCGCGGAGCTTCGCGGCTTGCTGGGGACTGCGCTGCGGCGCGCGTAGGGCGGCGATCGCGCCAAGGGTTTCGGGCGTCGCCAACAATTCGATGTCGTCGGCCGGCAAATCGATTGCATAGATTCGCAGCTCGTCCAGTTCGCCGTGGAACTTCTCTGCCGGCCCGCCGCCGCCCACTCGCAAGGGCTCGGTCGAGCCGAACGACTGGTAAAGCTCGTCGAGCAACACGCGCAATGGTTGTTGGCGGCCGTCGACAAAGACTTGCACGCCGCTGGCCGCGCGGCTGCCGTCGTAGGTGACTGCCACGTGGTGCCAGGCGCCGAGCGTCAAGGGCTCGGCGGTCTCGACCCGCAGGGCATCGTCGAGCCAGCGATTGACCAGGTTGACCTGCACGCGCCCCTCGGCCAGCTGCACGGTGTAGCCTGGCAGATCGCCTTGCGAATTCATGCGCGACAACAGCGTGCCGGTACCGTTTTGCGGACGGATCCAGGCCGCCAGCGTAAAGCGATCGAAATAGTTGAAGCCGCCCACGTCACCAGCGGCCAGCAGCGTGTGGCCGTCGAAAGCCAACGCCTGACCGACCGGCCCAGGGACGAACGTGGTCGGGCCGTCGACCTGGCCGGGCTTCTTGCTCAGCTGCTCAGCCAGACTTCCGTCGAGCGCAAAATGGGCAGCCAGGCTACTACTGGGAGCCCATTGAGCCGATGCGGCGCTGGTGGCCGCACTCTCGGTCCAGGCGGCCAGCCCCACGGCAATGCGCGGTTCAAGAGACTGTAAGGCCGCTTCGGCCGCCATCACTTCGGCGTCGCGCCGGGCCAGCTCGATCTGCTGATCGCGCGTCGGCGCTTTGATCAGCGGCGGAGAATTGCCCACCTTGATCGCGCGACCCTTCTCGGGCACGTTGTTGAACAGCGCGAAAAGCTGGTAGTACTCACGCTGCGACAGCGGGTCAAACTTGTGATCGTGGCAACGGGCACAACCGGCCGTCAGCCCCAGCCAGACCGTGGCCGTTGTGTCGACGCGATCGACGACGTACTCGACGGCGTACTCCTCGGGAATGATACCGCCTTCGCCATTGCCGCGATGATTGCGATTGAAGCCCGTGGCGATGTGGTTTTCGAGCGTGGCGCCAGGCAGCATATCGCCGGCCAGTTGCTCGATGGTGAACTGGTCGAACGGCATGTTGGCGTTCAGCGCGTCGATCACCCAATCGCGCCAGCGCCACATGGTGCGAATGCCGTCGGTCTGGTAGCCGCTGGTGTCGGCATAGCGAGCCGCGTCGAGCCAGGGAACCGCCATCCGCTCGCCATAGCGCGGCGAGGCGAGCAGCCGGTCGACCAGTCGCTCGTAAGCATCGGGCGATGCGTCGGCCACGAAAGCGTCGACTTCCTCAGGCGTCGGGGGCAGCCCGGTCAAATCGAACGACGCGCGGCGGACGAGCGTTGCCCGCTCGGCCTCGGTTCTCGGCGACAGCCCCTCGGCTTCGAGCCGGGCCAGAATGAACGGGGCGAATGGATTGCG
>CAZPED010000343.1:0-5069 GCA_964585335.1 uncultured Planctomycetaceae bacterium
ATCGTGTTCTGGCTGTTGATGTGCGTGTTCTTGATGGCGGGCTTCAACATTCTCGGCCTGCAAGCCGTGAGCGATGCCATGCAAGAAATCGTGCATTACATTCCCAAGCTGCTGGTGGCCACGGTCGTGGTGGTCGTGGGCTTGCTGGTCGCCACGTTCCTGCGGGGCGTGGTCGCCACGAGTGCCGACCGCGTGGGCCTGAGCTATGCCGAGCACCTGGCCAATGCCTGCTACTACGTGTTCGCCGTGTTGACGTTCGTTGCCGCCTTCAACCAGCTGGGCATCCAGTTCGAGCTGTTGCAGAACCTGATCCTGATCGCCGCCGGCTCGCTGGCTGTCGGCTTCGGATTGGCCTTCGGCCTGGGCGGTCGCGACGTGATGGCCGGTATCCTGGCGGGCTACTACCTGCGTCAGCGGCTCCATGCCGGCGACCACGTGACCGTCGGTCACATGGAAGGCACGGTCCGCGAGGTGGGGCCCGTGGCCACGATCATCGAGACCGACGAAGACGGTCTGCTGAATCGTCGCAGCGTGCCCAATACCAAGATGCTCAACGAAGCCGTCCGCTAAGCGGGACGTTCATCAGCGAGCGCAGTGGTGAGAACGAAGCCCGGGGGGCGCAAGCCTCCCGGGCTTTTTTTTGCGCGATAGCCGCTTTGTGCGGCTACGGCCGCGCCACCAGGCTGCCGCTCAAGCGGCGGATGACGCGGCGCATTTCCAGCACGCTGAGGGTTGCCAGCACCTGCCCGGTCGGCAAACCGCTGACGGCGACGACCGTGTCGATACTGGTTGGCTCGCTGCCAATGGCCGACAGCACTTGCTGTTCGACCTCGTTGAGCAACAGCTCGGCCGGATGGTGCAACGGCTGCCCGGCGGCCGTCGTCGTGGGGGCCACTAGCGGACCCAACTCTTCCAGCACGTCGTCGGCCGTTTCGACCAGCTTGGCGCCGTCGCGAATCAGCCGGTGGCAGCCTTGCGCCATGCGATTGTCGACGCGACCTGGCACGGCGTAAACCTCGCGGCCTTGTTCCATCGCGTGCCGGGCCGTGATCAGTGCGCCCGAGTGGGTCGAGGCCTCGATCACCAGCACGCCCAGCGACATGCCGCTGATAATGCGGTTGCGCTGCGGAAAGGCGCCGCTCAAAGGCGGGCTATCGGGCGGCGTCTCGCTGATCAGGGCGCCGCCGGCGATCACCTCGGCCGCCAACTCGACGTGTTCCGGCGGATAGATATTCAGCACGCCGCTGCCCAGCACCGCCAGCGTGCGTCCACCGGCCGCCAGCGCGCCGCGATGGGCGGCCGCGTCGATGCCGCGCGCCAGCCCGCTGACGATCGTCACGCCCGCCCGCGCCAGGCTGCCGGCCAGCCGCTCGGCCTGCGCCTTGCCATACTGCGTGGCATGCCGCGAGCCGACGATGGCCACGGCGACCGCGTCTTGCGGTAGAATCGTTCCGCGCACGAACAGAATGCCCGGCGGGTCGTAAATCTCGCGCAGGGCCCGCGGATAGCGGCTATCGTCGTCCGTCACGATGTCGACCTGGTTGGCCGCGCAGCGATCGAGCTGGGCCTGCACGTCGATATCTTGCCGGGCCACGGCCAGCCGCCGCGTCAGCTCGGCGCCAATTCCCGGCACGGAGCGCAAATCGGCGGGCGAAGCGTCGAGCACCGCCGCCGCCGTGCCAAATCGCTCGAGCAGCGCCTTGCGCAGCCGGGGGCCAATTCCCGAGACGAGCGACAGCCGCAGCGAATCGGCCAGCGAGCCGTCGAGTGAAGGCTGAGAGGATTGGTTCACGCCGGCGATCCTCTCAGCGAGTTGAGCGAAGGGTTATTCGGTTAGCGCCGCCCGCACGTCCTGCTGGTCGACGTTGCCCACGAGTTCCACGTGTCCCATTTTGGTTGGCAATACGAACCGCAGCCGGCCGTGCTCGACCTTTTTATCGTGGGCCATCGCCGCGATTAGCGCGTCCTGGTCCACGTCGGGAAAGTCGACCGGCAGCCCCAGGGCTGCCAGCAGCGAGCGCTGCCGGGCGGTAAAGCTGGCGTCGACGCGCCGCAGCCGCTCGGCCAGGCGCGAGGCGCAAAGCATGCCGATCGAAACGGCCTCGCCGTGCAGGTACTGGCCGTAGTGCGTAATGGTTTCCAGCGCATGGCAAAACGTGTGGCCATAGTTGAGCACGGCCCGCAGGCCGGTTTCCTCGCGCTCGTCGGCCTCGACCACGTCGGCCTTGAGCCGGCAACTGCGGCGAATTACGTGTTCGAGCGTGGCCGGGTCGCGGCGTTTCAGCTCGGCCACGTGATGTTCCAGGTACTCGAAAAAGTCGGCGTCCAGAATGACGCCATACTTGACCACCTCGGCCAGGCCGGCGCGGTACTCGCGCTCGGGCAGGGTGCCCAGCACGCCGGTGTCGATCAGCACGCCGGCCGGCTGCCAGAAGGCGCCGACCAGGTTTTTCCCGCCGGCGAGGTTGATGCCTACCTTGCCCCCCACGGAGCTATCGACCTGGGCGAGCAGCGTGGTGGGCACCTGGACGAAGGCCAATCCGCGGGCATACGTGGCGGCCACGAAGCCGGCCAGATCGCCGACGACGCCGCCCCCCACGGCCACGACCACCGACTTGCGGTCGGAGCCCACTTCGAGCAGCTTGTCCCACAGAAAGGCAGCCGTGTCGACCGACTTGGCCGACTCGCCCGCTTCGACGACCAGCAGATCGACTTCTGCGCCGGCGGCGGCCAGGCTGGCGGCGACCGTTTGCGCATGCGGGGTCTCGACGTTCTGGTCGGTGATCAGCACCGCGTGAGAAAGCTCGCACCAGTCGGCGGCCAGCGGACCCAGCGACGAGAGAATGCCCGTGCCGATCTCGATCGAATAGCTACGCGCGCCAAGCTGGACGACGAGGGCAGTCACGCGCTGGCTCGCTTTCCGATTAGCCCAACCGGTCGAGATCGGCGGGCGTGACCGAGATTTGCCGTTGGAAACCCGTATGCACGCGAACGTACTGCAACTGACTGGCCTGCTGCGGCTGAGCGTGAAGTTGCTCTTCGATGCGCCGCCGCGCCGTCGGTTCCCAATCGTCGTATTCTTCGGGCCAGATGGTCGTCGCTTCAACGACCAGGGCTTCGCGGTATGGATCGAACTCGTTGGCCATGCGTTGCTGGGGGAGAAACAGAACTTTTGCGGTCCGGGAGCGATGAATCACCAGTATACTACCCCCGGGGCCAGTGGCTAGTGGCGGTCCGGCGCCTGGAATCCCTAGCCCGGAAACATTGCACAGGAACCGAGCAACCATGCAAAATCGCGGCAAACTCGTGATTGTTGGCATTCTGACCGTGGCCCTGGCCGCATCGCTGTTCAGCGTTTACTACCATTACCGCGCCCAGCATCACGCCCTGGACTTGTGGGGCAACACCAGCGCCCAGTTGATCGCCGAAAGCCCCGAAGTCGAAGTGGTGCTGCTGGGCGACGAGACCGACCCTGAGGCGGCCAGCGCCGACGACTCGGAAACTCGCCGGGCGATCGAGTCGGGCGATCGAGCCTGGAAAATCGCCAGCAGTAAGGACGCCCGGCAAGCGCGGGGCATGAACAACGTCCGCCGCGCGCTGGTGACCGACACGACGTTCGACTGGGACGAGAAGCCCGCCGCCGATGGCGACCCCCACTGGACGCACGCCCTGGTGTTCAACGACGGTCGCAACTGGGCCACCGTGCTGTTCGACTTCGACAGCCACCAGATCGCCCTGACCGGCTCACGCAAGACGGGGCGGCTCAACGCGATGGCCAGCGACGATCTGAAGCAATTCTTCCAGGAGCAGTTTGCCGACGCGGGCAACCAACCGGCCGAGGCCGCCGATAAGCCGGCACAAGCCGATGCTGCCAGCGGCGACAATAGCGACCAGGCCGAGGCCGCGGCGCAACCGGCCGAGGCGGAAGGCAAGCCGACCGCGGGCGAGGCCGCGCCGCCAGCGACGGAAAAGTAATCACCCCGGTAAGCTGCGCATTGTCCGCGGCGCCTAACCGCCCTTAGGACGGCGGCATACCGAAGCGGCCAAGCTGGCCGGATTGCAAGGCGGCTTGAGCCTGTTCGACCTCGCGGTAGTAATCGCGCCGTTCCAGCAGCCGGGCGGCTTCCTGGTCGAGAATGGCAATCACGTCGCGATGCAACTGGAGCGCCGAGGCCGTCACTTGCGCCGTGATCGGGCCTTCGATCGTGTCGCGGATGGCCTTGGCCTTGCTGGCCCCCGCGGCTAGCAGCAAACATTGACGCGATTCGAGGATCGTGCCTACGCCCATCGTGATCGCCAGTAGCGGCACTTCGCGCTCGCTGCCGAAAAACCGGGCGTTGTCGCGCACGGTCTCGGCCGTCAAGGTTTTCAGACGCGTGCGGCTGCCCAGCGACGAGCCGGGCTCGTTGAAGGCAATGTGGCCGTCGCCGCCGATGCCGAGAATCTGCAAGTCGATGCCCCCTTCCTCGGCAATCATTCGCTCGTACTGCTCGCAGTACGACTCGAAGTCGAGCGCCCGGCCATCGGGCACGTGCGTATCGCGGGGGTCGACGTTGATGTGGTCGAACAGATTCTGCTGCATGAAGAAGCGATAGCTTTGCGGGTGCGTGCCGGCCAGGCCCACGTATTCGTCGAGGTTGAACGTGACGACGCGCGAGAAGTCGAGCTGCTCCTCGCGATGCATGCGAATCAGCTCGGCATAGGTGCCCAGCGGCGTGCTACCAGTTGCCAGCCCCAACACGCACCGCGGCTTGCGGCGGACCAGATTGGTGACGAATTGGGCAGCCCGGCGGCTGACTCCTTCAAGATCCTGCTCCACGATCACACGCATCGACCACGACTCCTCAACCAAAGGGGAACTTCTTAGCTGGCAGAGCACTAGTTGTAGTTTACGCCGGCTTTCCGTCCAACGCCTGACGAGACGATAGCAGCTAGCTCGAGGTCCACGATCCACCCCAAAACAGACGGTTTTCAAACGCGCGTGGGCCCCCAGTGACCTCAGACCAAAACGGCTGCGACGGCTACAATCGGCCGGAATTCGTGGCCAGGTAGGCAACGGCACACAAGAA
>CAZPED010000344.1:0-5060 GCA_964585335.1 uncultured Planctomycetaceae bacterium
CGCTCTGGGCCACGTCAAACTGGCCGCCATCGGGCCGGGCACCGCCGAGGAGTTGCAGAACTATCAACTGCGGGCCGACCTGGTGCCGCTCGAGTTTCGCGCCGAGTCGCTGGCCGCAGCGCTCCGCTCTGAAGCCGAGGCCGGCCGCCGATTCCTGCTCGTCCGCGCTAGTCGCGGGCGCGAAGTGCTGGCGGCCGAGTTGACTGCGCACGGCGGACAGGTCGAGCAAGTCGTGGCCTACACGAGCCGCGACGTCGAACAGGCCGAACCGGACATCGCCGCGCAACTGCGCGCGGGGAGAATCGATTGGATTACCGTCACCAGCTCGGCCATTGCCCGCTCGCTGGCCCGGCTGTTTGGCGAAGATTTGCGGCACGCGCGTCTGGCTTCGCTCAGCCCGATCACTTCGGCCACGTTGGCGGAACTGGGCTGCCAGCCGGCCGTCGAAGCGCGCAACTACACGATCGAAGGGCTCGTTGCCGCGATCTGTGAGGCCACGCTCCACCCATCTGGCTAAGCCGCCGAGGTGGTCGCCGCGACATTTGCGCTGTTCCGCAACCGGTCGCCGGCGATGGACTTAGGCGCCAATCAGTGGCGACAGCGGCCCGCTGCTATCAGATTTTGGTCCAGCCTGCCGTCCCGCTGGGCCGAATCTAGTGGATGCAGAGGAATGTCGTTATCCGCCCAGCCACCCCAGGAGGCGCCCTCATGCGTGGATGCCTGCCCCGAGGGATTCTGACCATCTCGATCGACGTCGACGGCGACGCCGGACGCGCACCCCACAACGTGCTGCCCGCGCTTGAAATGCTGCACAAGCATCAATTGCCCGCCACGTGGGCCCTGGCCGATCCGGCCTCGACTCTGGCCGAGCGAATTGTCCGCGACGCGACGAAGCACGAAATTGGGCTGCTGGGCGACGCCTCGTGGATCGGCCGCGCCGCGGGCCGTGGGCGCTTTGCTCACAAGCTGGCCGAACGGGCCCAGCGCGCCGCTGCGGGTGGAGTGCAGGTCACGACGCTGGCCGTGGTCAACGCCCATTTGGGCGACCAGGCCGACCTGGCGATCAAACACGGCATTACCGCCGTGCGTCACGGCGAGCTTGAAACCAAGTCGACGCGCACCGCCAACGGCCGCGCGCTGCACAACGGGCTCTGGAATTTTCCCGTCGGCATCATGCTGCCCGGAGCCAGCCGTTGGCTGCCCGGCGGCGCCGGTGGCGGCCGGGTCCGCAGTGCCGTCGAACATGCCACCAGCGGCCGCGCCATGTTCCATTTGGTGGTCGATGCCGGACGACTGGCGGCCCGCGGTCGGGGCGCCTTGCGGGTCCTCGACGGCGTGCTCCGCTTCGTGGCGGGCCGGCGAGCCACGGGCGCGCTGGACGTCCTCACCATGCAAGGAGCCGTCGAACGACTGGCCGGCCAGTATCAGGCTCAACCCTCGCGGTCGATTCTGCGGGCGGCCTAAGAAAAATCACACCCTCGAGTGCCGGGGGCATTCCGTCGCAGCCGAGCGCCACGCAGGCGATCAAGCCTGCTCGCGGTAGGTCGACCAGCTCATGTAGCCCAAGCAGATCGAGCAAATCAGAAAGGTGATGTCCATCCACCCGCTGACGCCGCCGAAGGGAAACCCGACCGCTAAATCAGCCCCGAACATCAGCAGCAACAACACGGCAACAACCATCCCTGAAATCGCTAACGCTTTGGGCATTCTCTGGGGATCCTTCGAGCCGCGAAGAGCACATGGGGCCGGGTCGCACTAGTATAGTTCACGCTGGGGACCGCGAAAACCGCCGCCAGATCCGCTAAAATCGGGCCAAACCGCCGCTCGGGCGGCAGTTCGATCGCGAGCCGACAAGGGCCTTGATGCCTGGCGGCGCGCGCCTGGCCCTCTGAGGACGTCCCTAGCATGAGCAGCACCGGCTTCGAGCCCGTCAGCCCCTGGGCTCAATTCCGCGCCGAAATGAACGTGGTCGAGCTGTACGCTTACTTCGACCACGCCGCCGTGGCGCCGCTGCCCGGCCGCACGCGCGAGGCCATCGCCCAGTGGGCGCGCCAGGCCTCGGAGGAAGGCGACACGCGCTGGCCCGCTTGGAGCCGCCGCGTCGAGGAGGCTCGCCGGCTGGGCGCTCAGCTCATCGGCGCGGGGCTCGACGAAATCGCTTTGGTACATAGCACCACCGAGGGCATCAGCCTCGTGGCCGAAGGCTATCCCTGGCAGCCGGGCGACAACGTCGTGACGCTCGACAACGAGTTCCCCTCGAACCAATATCCGTGGCTGAACCTGGCGTCGCGGGGCGTCGAAACCCGGCGGATTGCCGCGCCCGGCGGACGCGTCGACCTGGCGGCGCTCGAAGCGGCTTGCGATGCCCGCACGCGAATCATTTCGGTCAGCTGGGTCGGCTACGTCAGCGGCTGGCGGGTGAACCTGGACGACGTGCTCTCGATTGCCCGCCGCCGCGGAGCGCTATTGTTCGTCGACGCCATCCAGGGGCTCGGCGTGTTTCCGCTCGACGTACAGGCCACGCCCGTCGATTTTCTGGCCGCCGATGGCCACAAGTGGCTGCTCGGTCCCGAAGGCGCCGGGCTGTTCTACTTGCGGCGCGAGCATCTCGATTTGCTCCGCCCGGTCGGCGTCGGCTGGCACAGCGTGGTACACGCGTCGGACTACAGCCGGATCGAGCTGGACCTGAAGCCGACGGCCGCGCGCTACGAAGGGGGCACGCAAAACATGGTGGGCTTCATCGGCCTGGCCAGCAGCCTGGAGCTACTCGCGCAGTACGGACCCGAGGCCGTTGGCCAGCGACTGATCGAAATCACTGAACTGGCCTGCGAAAAGCTCCGCTCGGCCGGCGCGGTCGACTTCAGTCCCCGCGAGGGCGACCATCGCTCGGGCATCGTTTCGTTCAACATGCCTGGCCGCGACGCGCTGGAAGTCAAGAAGCGCTGCCTGGCCGAAGGGGTCGTGCTCAGCGCCCGCGGCGGCCGCTTGCGGATCGCCCCGCACGCCTACACGCACGAAGGCGATCTCGACCGGCTTGTCGACGCCCTGCGGCACTAGCCCAGCGGGCAATCCGCAGGCCGCCGCGCCCCCATCTCTCCCGGGCAAACCCGCCTGAAAAAATCTTTCGCGGGCGCTCTTGCACGATTACTACACCCGTAGTAAATTCGCCGTTACGACATTTGTCATGAAACTACGGGAGGGTCCCATGTCGGCACGCCGCAAATCGCCGCGACTATCGGCCGGGGAGATGGAAATCCTGCAAATGCTCTGGGACGGCGGGCCCGTGACGCTTTCCGAAGCCCAGGCCGCATTGCGCAGACCGATTGGCTACACGACCATGCAAACCCGCTTGAACCGGCTGGTCGAGAAGGGGTTGGTCGCCCGCACGACCGATCGCCCGGCCCGCTACCAGGCCGCCGTTCAAGTAGCCGACGTCACGGCTGGCCATCTCGATCTGCTGATCGAACGGGTCAGCGGCGGCAGCGTCGTGCCGCTCGTGGCCCACCTGGTGCGCGATCGGACGTTGAGCGCCGCCGAGATCGCCGAATTGAAACTACTGATTGCCGAAGCCGAACGCCAGGGTAAGAAGTCCCCCGACAGTAAGCGCTAACCGAGTCGAGTCCGCGTTGCCAGTGCGTCTGTTCCACATCCAGGAGCACGGTCATGAGTTCTCTCGCTGTCTCTTTCATCGCCGAACTCGTTCGGGCCACCATGGCCCTGGGCGTGGCGGTGTTGGTCGTGGAACTTTTGTTGCGTTCGGCCCGCGTGCAATCGGCCCGCACGCACCGCGCGGCCTGGTTGCTGGCACTATTGGCCGGCTGGACCTTTACCGGCTGGACGGTGGCCGTTCCCTGGCACGAGGCGGTACCGACGGTCGAACCGACGATTGAAGTCGCCTCGGCGCCCCTCATCGCGCCGGCGGCCGATTCGCTCGGCAGCGAGACGCCAACAATCGAGTTGGCTCCCGCGACGGAGCCAGTCGCGCCCGCGCTGGAGTTGACGGCGCCAACCGAAATAACCGAGGCGCCGCTCGCTGCTCCGCCTTTAGACTTCGCGATAGCACCGCCGGCTGCCGCGGAATCGATGCCGCCGGCCGCCGAAGTCTCGATTGAACCGCAGCCCATGGATTGGCCACTTTGGCTGGCGGGCGTCTGGCTGGCCGGCATGGCCGCGGCGGTGACGATTTGGCTAATTGGCTATGCCCGGTTCGTCCGGCGGCTGCCCGACTTCCATGTTGAAGAGCCGGCCTGGGAGACCGAGTGGCGGGCGCTGTTGGCTACGCACGGCGTGCGCCGCACCATCGCGCTGCGCGTGACGGATGAATGGGGACCGATGCTCTGCCGCTTGCCATCGGGCTATGCGCTGCTAGTGCCGCTCGAACTGTGGCAGGGACTTGATCGCGACGAGCGGCTGACCATTCTGCGGCACGAACTGGCCCACTACCAGCGCGGCGATCTGTGGTGGTCGCTGGCCGCGCGGCTGCTGGCCTTGCCGCACTGGTTCAATCCGGCCGCCTGGCAGGCCGTGCGGCGCTTCGAAGACGCGGCCGAGTGGTCGTGCGACGCCGCGGCCGCCGGCAACGACCAATCGACGATTTACGCCCGGGCACTTGTGCAACTGGGCGAAGCCAGCTTGACGACTCGTTACGGCACGGCGGCCCGCACCGGCTCGCTGGCCAGCCGCGTGCGACGAATCTTACAACCAACGTCCGAGGACTCGGCGATGAAGACCCGACTGTTAGGCGTGGCGGCGGTGTGCCTGGCGGTGTTGATGCTGTTGCGCGTCGAGCTCGTGGCCCGCGAGCCCGAGGCGATCCCGGACTCCCCAGCCAGCGAGCAATCGACCATTACCCTGTCGATCTCCGAGCCTGCCCAGCCAGAGGCGCCGCCCCAAGCCAAGCCGGCAACCGCGGCGCCGCAAGCGGCTCCGATCGCCCCCCAGTTCGAGGTTAAGTCCGATGCCAAGATCACGGCCGACCTGACGGTCGACGTGGTGCCCGGGAGGACGCCCGTCGAACCGCTGACGGTTACGGTCGAGCATCTCAAGCCATCGCCCGAAGC